>NZ_BPLI01000004.1:0-115853 GCF_019656175.1 Bacillus sp. BML-BC051 | reverse complement strand
ATTATTATTATTATTATTATGATTCGCATAATGGTAAATGGATTTCTGATGGTGATAAATGGTTTGATTAAACAAAAAAAGCAACAAGGAAGGCTCATCCTCCTTTGTTGCTTTTTCTACGTTTTAGGAAGGATTGCGGTGTATATGACGAGAAGGGATATATAAGGAGATGGGAAAAATGATAAATAATACAATTCCAAGTTTTTTAAAATTATGGGGAAGTGACGATGTAGAATTAGAAGTTCTTAATCAATATTTCATTTCGCATCCTGAGGTATTTGAAGAATACTTTACGTATCATTGTCCTAAAACGAGAGAACGTCTTTCGAATGCCATTAAACAATATCCGGCGAAACTAGAAGATATTCGTATCATTGCAGAAACATTACCGAGTATTATTCAAGAGATAACGAATGAATATCATAATAAATATAATCTTGATGTAAATATGAAGTTTCATTTATTTGTTGGAGGATTTGGCTCTAATGCATTTGTAGAAAGGGAAATCATTGGAGACATATTTTTTGCAGCAGAAAAATTATCTCCAGATGTAAATCACCTTCGCGTTATTGTCGCTCACGAAATAGGCCATATATATCATAATGTTATGTTACAAAATGATGGAATAGATTGGGCAAAAGCTGAGTGGACTGACGCAGCAGTTACTTTGTATCGTGAAGGTGTCGCAACATATTTATCAAAGCAAATTTTGAAAGGCTTAAATGAATCAGTGTATTACTCATATGACAATGAGGGTGAACGTTGGTTACAATATTGTATAGAAAATGAAGAACATATAAAGAAACATTTTTTGGAAGATTATATAGAAAGATGGACGCTTGATAAAGAGAAAGAGTGGTTCCGATTATCTGGCGGACAATATTTTGGGTATAACCGACTTGGTTATTTTTTAGGAACAGCTTTTGTGGAATATGTTGTGCAAGCATTGGGTGAGAGTGAAGCATTTACTTTTTGGAACAAACACAATTTGAAAAGTAGTGTAATGGATTGGTTATCGAAATGAATAAGATTATTATAAGGGGCTGAAATGTATGAAATTGTATGTAAAGATAGCTATGTTATTTCTTGCTTTTACATGCATATTTGCATTAGCAGCATGTAAAGGGACAGATGAAAAAAAGGAAACAAACCAAACATCGGAAAATAGTAAAAGCGAACAGAATAATTCTGCAGAAGAAAAGAAAGAACCTAATGTAAAATCAAATAATGAAGAATCAACAAAACCAAAGACAGATTCAAGCACGAAAGATACAGTAATAAATCAAAAATCAATTAACTACGTTAAAGACTTGTTTGAATTAGCGAAAGAAGGAAAAGTACCTAACATCCCGTTTGCAGCACATACAGGAGATATTGAAGACATAGAGAAAGCTTGGGGGAAAGCAGATACAACGGAACAAGCAGGGAATGGAATGTACGCTACCTTTACAAATAAAAATGTTAGCTTTGGTTTTAATAAAGGATCACAAGTTTTTGATGTACGCTCCTATCATGCTGAACTAAAATCAATTACATTACAAGAAATAGAGAAAGCATTAGGAAAAGCAGCTTCAGTTAAAGTAAATGGGGAAGACAAAATATATGTATATAAAGTAAACAATCAGTTTGAGTTAAAATTCATTATTTCAAAATCGACTGGTAAGGTAAATCATATTTCGGTATTTTCGCCAGAGGATAGTATTAATAAAATGGCAGGGTAATAAAAAGGATGTCACAATAGTCTCAAGACTTTTGTGACATCCTTCTTTTTATAAAGAAAGCATCCTATAAAATATGAGTAGTATGCTCCGAAAGGTCTTTTTTCATTTTATTACGTTCTATATTTTGAATAAACATTGCTTGAATAATGCCTCCGACTACTAAGAAACAAGCACAAATATAAAATAGCATGCTACCGTTTAGTTGACTTAATAAAACCGCACCAAGTACAGGACCGCACGTTCGAGATATATCCCAATGTAACCCGTAAATTGAAAAATACAATCCACGTTTATCTGTAGGAGCAATTTCTGAAACGAATCGAAGTAAATGGTTTAAAGCAATACTTTCCCCAATGACTAAAAAGAGTAATGTGAAAAATAGTGACGAGATTGTTGCTGAAAATCCATAGCCAATTGCAGCTATCGTAAAGCAGATGTAAGAAATAAGTATAATTTTCGTCATGGAAAATCGTTCAGACCATTTCACGAGGAAAATTTGCAGAATGATTTCCATCATAGCTTTGCATGTTGAAATAAAAGCGAGTATAAATACGAAATCTGGAAATATATCTTTAGCGAAAATGCGATAATTTGTTTCAGTTTGTGCATAAAAAAAGCTAATAGGAAGTGTAGTAATCATAAGTCCCAAAACAGCGTAATGTTTGTGTACAAATTGTTTTGGAGATGATACTTCAAGTTTTTGCTTTGGCGTTGTAAGTACTGGAGCCGTTTCTGGAAGCTGCGTCCATACAACGACTGCATATACCATAAGTGTAATACTTTGCATAATAAATAAATATTCAGGGTGAGTACGATAAAAGATAGCACCAATTATTGGACCGATTACGGAACCAATTGCAGCCATTGTATGCAAAAGAGCAAAAATTTCTGCTTGCTGCTTTTGCTTTGTTAAATCAGCAATTTGTGCACGTTGAGCGGGAATATATAAGGAACGGCCAACCCCATTTATGACGTATAACAATGCAAATATAAAAACAGATTGAGCAAAGACGAAGCTGCCGATTGCAACGCCTTGCAGCAATAAGCCGAGCAACATAATTTTCTTTCGCCCATATTTATCAGTCACTCCTCCAGCAATAAGTGTAAATACAATATCTGAGAGAGGTTGTAGTCCAAAAATGAGCATAGTTATTATTATATTACCGTTTAACATTTTATTAACGTAAATAATCATAATAAGAGCTAACATAGATTCAGTCGTTCGTGTTAATAATTCGCCGCACAGTCTAATAATAATGGGTTTATTATAACGTAGTATGAGATTGTTCAATATTAATTCCTCCTTTCTATATTGAAATGATAAGATGAAAGGAGAGGTGGAAAAAGGGTAGAAACAAAAGGGGTTATTTTTCACCTTTTAGGGGGATTATGATGTTTATTTTAAATCAATATATTGAACTATGGTGTGCCTATGGTAAAGGTAGACAAGAAGGAGAGCAATTAGAAGTTACCGTACAAATGATAGCAGAAACATTATTTTGTACGGAGCGTAATAGTAAATTAATTATAAAAAAATTAGAAGAGTTACATTGGATCACTTGGTTTCCAGGTCGCGGGAGAGGGAATCGTTCTAAATTAATATTTCAAAAGCAGCCAATTCCACTAATTTTAGAAAGAGGAAAAGAACTAACGAAAAAAGGAGATGTGAAAAGTGGAATCTCATTTGTAGAACGCTACAGCTCACAATTTCCATCAGTAAAGAAAGAGTATAAAGCTTGGGTAGATTCCATATTTGGTCATCAAATAGAAAGGACACCTGAAGGAAGAAAAGACGTACTTCGTTTGCAAGTACAGATGAACCTAGACATCGCTTTAGATCCGGTTTACGCAACAATGCGCTCAGAATGTCATATGGTTAAACATATTTTTGATACACTCGTATATGTTAATGAGGAAACAAATTGTATAGAGCCTAGGCTTGCTTTTCACTGGCAATATAATGCTGCTGAAAAGGTTTGGACATTTTATTTAAGAAAAAGCGTTTATCTTCATAATGGAAAACGACTTACTGCACACCATGTTATACATTCATTGAATCGATTTATGAAAGCAGATAACAACCCACACGCATGGATGTTACAACATGTTGAAAGTGTCCGTGCAGCGGATGAATTTGTTGTTGAAATTCAATTACATAAGGAAAATAGGATGTTTTTACATATGCTAAGCGCAGAACAGTGTTCTATCGTAAATGAAGATGAAACAGGGAGCTTCATTGGTACAGGTCCTTTTATATTACGTGAGAAGAATGCACAGTTATTTGTATTAGAAGTGCATGATTTATATTATCGTGAAAGACCTTTTCTTGACCGAATTGAACTAATGAATGTAGAGCAAAATGTAAATACGTATGATGTATTAGTAAAGGCACAGTATAAAGATAAAGAAAATCCTAAAAAAGAGTTGTCTCGGCTTGAATCGAACGTAACATATGTAACGTGCAATCTTGTAAAAGATGGACCAATGCAAGATGAGTTGTTTCGAAGGGCGCTATATAAAATTATTCATGGCGATAAAATTGTTCACGAGCTCGGCGGTGAACGTGGAGAATCGGCAAAGAAACTAATATTAGCAAATGAAAGCATAGTAGAGATTGAAGAAGATATAGCATGTTTAATGAAAAGGAGTACGTATCATAACGAAGTGCTACAACTTTATACATTTACAGGACGAGATCACGTTGAAGATGCACAATGGATACAAAAAGAGTGTGCGAAGTACGGGATTCGTGTAGAAACTAATTTTCTTGAAATAGAAGAGTTATTGGAAATAAGTACGATACAAAAGGCTGATATGATGCATGATAGTGCAACTATTAGCGAACGAATTGAAGATAGTCTGCTATATATGTTTCTTACAAAAAATAGCTTTATTCATGGGCAAAGCAGCATGGACTTTCATAAAACGTTGTCCCCGTATTTTAAACAAGAACGAGCAGAAAAAAGAGTTACATTGTTACGCGATATTGAGAACACTTTGTTACGTCAAATTCATATTATTCCTTTATACCGCAACGAACAACAAGTAACTTCTCACGAAAAAGTACAAAATATAATGATTAATTCACAAGGGTGGATTGATTTTTATGAAATATGGTTTACATGTTGATATATAAGGGTTTTTACGCATTTTATAGGATGCGTGAGAACTCTTTTTTTGTGTAAAATAGGGTTGTTTTTACACATTGTTACGCTGCTTGTGATAAAAGTCTATTTACAGCGTAACAGTGTTATGTTACATTGTTATCAGGAAGGAGTGTTATACAGTTGAGTACAGATTTAATTTCAAAAAAAGATTTATTAGAACTAACTGGTATTTCATACGGACAGTTATATAGGTGGAAAAGAAAAAATTTAATACCGGAAGATTGGTTTGTACGAAAGTCAACATTCACGGGTCAAGAGACATTTTTTCCGAAAGAAAAGATATTAGAGCGTATTGATAAAATTCAAACGATGAAAGAAGATTTATCTCTTGATGAACTAGCGAATATGTTTTCACCGAGTGTAAGAGAAATCCTTTTAACAAAGGAAGACGTCTTACGTAAAGGGATTGCATCAGAGTCAGTTTTACAATTCTTCATAGAACAAACGAATAAAACAACAGAGTTTCAATTTGTAGATATTCTTTATGTGTATATGTTAGAAGAATTACTACAATCTGGAGAGATTAGTTTAGAAGAAGGAAAAATGGTCTTACAAGTTTTACGTGAAAATTATGAAACGATTAAGCATAAAACTTGTGATTTAATCGTCGTCCGAAAGTTAGGGATTTCTACATGTTTCTTAGTTTCAAACGTGGACGATTTAATTTTTGAAAAAGGCACCAAAATTGTTTTACGTGAAGCGATTATGAAATATACCGAAGCATTAAAAACGAAACTATTATAGTGGAGGAGAAAGTATGCGTACAGATAATTTGATTATAAATGGTTATGGTTCATCGAATGGCGGCGAGTTTCATAAAGTGCAATTAAATGGAAAAGGGACTGTTAATGGAAATGTTGAATGTGATCAATTTGAATGTAACGGTTACGGTGCTGTTACTGGAAATTTGAAAAGTAGCAATGCAAGAATTAGTGGATCGGGTAAAGTCGATGGTACAGTTATTGCGGAAACAATGCGAATTGATGGAAAAGCAACAATTACGCAAGATGTGAAGGCGAACAGTTTAAAAATTGCAGGAAAAGGTACGATAGGTGGAAATGTAACTGGTGAAGAATTTAAAATCAACGGTCAAGCAACGATTGATGGTAATTGCGAAGTTGATACTTTTTCTTCAGAAGGACAATTTACAATTGGCGGATTATTAAGCGCCGATGAAATAAATATTAATATTCACGGTACATGTCGAGCGAAAGAAATTGGTGGTCAAACGATTAAAGTAAAACATAGACTAAGTACTTTTAGTAGACTGTTTAAATCAGTATTTGGTATGCAGCTAGAGGCTGAACTATTAGAAGGTGACAATATTGATATTGATTATGCTCACATAAGAACGGTAAGAGGAAACAATGTGACAGTAGGAGCGAACTGTGAGATTGAACTCATTGAATATACGGGTGTTCTGACTGTCGATAAAAGCGCAAATGTAAAAGAAATTAAGCAGGTCTAATGGGAGGGGAAAAGTAATATGGAACATCAACATAGTCTTACTGTCAACGGTTCTGGTAGTTCAGCAGGCGGGGATTATAACAAAGTGAAGATACGCGGCGAAGGAACGATTTCTAATGATATGAGTTGTAATGAATTTAAAACGTACGGAACGAGTGATGTACAAGGGAATATGAAAGTAAAAGATTATGTTGTGTATGGAGATAGTGAAGTACAAGGAAATGTAACTGCGGAATATGTAAAAGTATATGGAAATACACAAATGAATAGTGATGCTCATATTGAAAAAACGAAAGTAAGAGGTATGATAGAAGTTAAAGGGAAGTTTACTGGTGATTTCGTAGATGTGAAAGGTGCTTTAAATGTGAAAGGAGATATTGAAGTAGAGGAATTATTACTAACGGGTGGCCTTGAAAGTGATGGATTACTTAATGCTGAAAATATTGAAATTTCACTTCGTTATGAAGGAAGTAAAGTGAGAGAAATCGGCGGTAAAAAGATTACTGTTCGTAAAAAAGCGAGATTTATTCCATTTACAAGTCATGCTGGAAGCCTCCAAACGTCTGTCATTGAAGGAGATGAAATTTATTTAGAGCATACTATCGCTGAAGTAGTAAGAGGTAATAACGTTACCATTGGTCCAGGGTGTGAAATTAGTGTTGTAGAATATCATACTAGTTTTAACCAAAAAGGTAATGCAGTCGTAAAAGAGCATAAACAAATATAAGTAGTACGAGGGAGAGCAAGGTTATGGTTGAGAAGAATAATAAGCTCGGCTTTGTTGTGGCGGGCTTATTGCTAGGTATTTTAATGGCATCAATGGATAATACCATTGTCGTAACAGCAATGGGAACGATTGTTGGTGATTTAGGAGGCCTTGAAAACTTTGTATGGGTCGTTTCTGCCTATATGGTCGCAGAAATGGCAGGTATGCCGATATTCGGTAAATTATCAGATATGTATGGTAGAAAAAGATTCTTTATTTTCGGTTTAATCATCTTTATGATTGGTTCGGCACTTTGTGGTACTGCTGATAATATTACACAGTTAGGTATTTATCGTGCCATTCAAGGTATTGGCGGCGGGGCATTAGTGCCGATCGCGTTTACTATCGTTTTTGATATTTTCCCTCCTGAAAAGCGCGGGAAAATGGGTGGATTATTCGGAGCAGTATTTGGTTTATCAAGTATTTTTGGTCCATTGCTTGGTGCGTATATTACAGATTACATAAGCTGGCACTGGGTATTTTACATTAACTTACCGCTTGGCGTTTTAGCACTTATTTTTATTACATTCTTTTATAAAGAATCACGAGTTCATAGAAAGCAAAAAATTGATTGGTTTGGCGCAATTACTTTAGTTGGAGCAGTAGTTTCTTTAATGTTTGCGCTCGAATTAGGTGGACAAAAGTATGATTGGGATTCTAGCTTTATTTTAAGTTTATTTGGTGGATTCACTATTTTAATGATCGCATTTATTTTTATTGAACGAAAAGTAGAAGAGCCAATCATTTCATTCGAGATGTTTAAACAACGTTTATTCGGAATGAGTACCATTATTGCATTATGTTACGGAGCTGCGTTCATGTCAGCAACTGTATACATACCGTTATTCATTCAAGGTGTTTACGGTGGTAGCGCAACAAACTCAGGATTATTACTTTTACCGATGATGTTAGGATCAGTCGTAACAGCTCAATTAGGTGGATTTTTAACGACGAAGCTTAGCTACAGAAACATTATGATTATTTCTGCTGTTATTATGCTAATTGGACTATTCTTATTAAGCACATTAACGCCAGAAACAAGTCGTATATTATTAACGCTTTATATGATTATTATTGGATTTGGAGTAGGGTTCTCATTCTCTGTACTAAGTATGGCAGCTATTCACAACTTCGGTATAGAACAGCGCGGATCTGCAACTTCAACGAGTAATTTCATTCGTTCATTAGGAATGACACTTGGTATTACAATCTTCGGAATGATTCAAAGAACAGGTTTCCAAGATCAATTAGAAGAAGCTTTTAAAGGTATGAGCGGAGGAATGAATACAAACGCTTTAGGAGATTCAAGAGCTATTCTATCAGAATCAGCAAGATCTCAAATCCCGCCGCAAATATTAGATAAAATTATTGATGCTCTTTCTAGTTCCATTGTTCAAACATTTATGTGGGCATTAGTACCAGCTGGTTTAGCATTCGTATTTATTTTCTTTATGGGAAATGAGCGCATGGTAATTAAGAAAAAGCAAACGAATAAAAAGAGCGAAACATCAAAAGCGTAATGAAAAAGCTCCTTTCCAATTGGAAGGGAGCTTTTTCGTATGTACGGATTTAGATTAGCCTTCGATAATTTCGTATTCTTCGTCTGCTAATAATAAAACTTGTGTTTTCTTACCTTTGTTTTGAACTTCGATTACATCGTATGCACCTAAGTCTCTTAGCTTGCTTTGAGAAGCGTTAACCATAACTTCCATAGAATCAATTAAGATATCTTCTTCAATGTATGATTCAGGCAATGCCATATCTTCTGTTTCTAATACACATGCATATAGATTTTGTAAGTTTTCAGCAGTTGGGTTTTGTTCCTCAACATCAATGATGTTTTTTACTGCTTCCATATTTTCTTCTTTTGCTTGGTATACTTTAATTTTAGCCATTGTTTTATTCTCCTTTATAACGTAATCGTAGAGGCTACACCTTATTATAACGTTTTTTTCATGAAAGATGAAATTGTTATATGTATTTATAGGGAAATTTATGTGCTATTACTCATTATTGGCGTAATTTCATTATTAATGTGGTAAGTAAGTACCTATATTCCTGAGTTAAAGTTATATTGTCCAAGCTTTTTTATACTCCGTTCATATTATATGTATTAGATAAAACATATAGGGAAGGGATGGAGTGTAAGTGGGTTGTGAGCCGAAACGAAATTATCAATTCTGCCAAAATAGTATTTGTGAATTTTTGCGAAGTCTAGAGCCTTTTACAAAAGTTGAGAGTATAGTAATCGCTGGAAACGAAATTGTTGTATCTTATTTTCTTTCGTTTAATAAGAGGAATGGTATCGTATCCTTCGTACAAGAGGACAATGAGGTTATTTTTGTAGATTGCTCTAAGATTGATGCAATTCGAATAGGAAAGGTTTGTAGTTGTAAAACGAAAGTTAAATTTATTGAAGAAGATTTTAGTCTTCTTGGAAATGTGTGTCCGAAATGTTTAACGGAGGGAAGTACACTCTTTTTCGACTTTTACAATCCAGAATTGAATGTATCACTACAAGCAAAAACTATTGATGCACCTAGTTGTACTGAATTTATAGATGAGATGGGGAATATCGTAAAGCAAATTACTATAATAGGTGAAGCGATTGTTTCTAAAGATTTTGTTCAAGTGCCTGAACTATTAAACTTTCGATTAGTTTTATCTGATACGGCTGCGAATCCTGTAAAGTTTGGAATACTGTTCATTAATTTCCCAGATCTTACGTTTATTATTCTTTTCGCATCGAGTGGATACCTCAACATCTCGAACTGTTTGAAAATCGAGAGTGGAGCTGGTAATACTGAGATAGAAGAGATGAAAAAGATGATATCGAATGACGATAATACTTACACATCAGTTGTTAAAGTGACTAAAGTATATAAAAACGGAGGAACAGAAAAATTTGTTTATAAGAATGAGTTATAACATATATATTTAAATGAGCCCTTAAACTAATGTTGAGGGTTTTACATAATAAAAGATTATAGATTGCGAATTATTATTAAGTATATTAACTGTTAACCTTTATATAGGACAGTCATATACTATTCATTAGATGTTATAATAATTTTATATTTACGAATATTTTATGATTATATATAGTTTAATAAACTTTTGTTTATATATGAAAAGTAGAGTTAAACTGATTCCAAAGAAAGCGGGAATGTAAATGATATATGAAGCGAATATACATACGAGAGAAAAATTAGTTACTATGTTCGAGGATTTCAATAACGTTGTTTTACTTTCTTATTTACAAGGACATATGGGTAATGCTTGGGTAAATGATCTTGAAAACCCAACAGTAGCGCAAGTTACGGTAGGGATTTTCACATTTTACGCTGGGGATCCAAATAGGAGAGAAACAGAAGAATTACTACGTAACATTCCTGATAGAATGTTAGTAATCGTAAATAGTGAAGAGTGGAAAAAGCGTTTAGAAACATTTTACGGAAGAAAAATAGATAAGTTTTTACGCTATAAATTCAAACGTAATGCAGAAGTTTTTAATCGTTCAAAATTACAATCTTTTATATCAGTGCTTCCAAAAAGATACGAGTTAAGAAGAATAGATGAAGATATCGTAAATAACCCTACATTACATAAAGTCTCTGAAGATTTTACAAGTCAATTTCAATCAGTTGAAGATTATATAAACCGAGGTATAGGGTATTGTATTTTGTATACAGGAGAAGTTATATGCGGTGCATCATCATATAGCATTTATGATAATGGGATTGAAATCGAAGTGGCGACTGATCATAACCATAGAAGAAAAGGGTTGGCAACTATAGTTAGTGCGGCGTTAATCTTGGATTGTTTAGAAAAAGGGATATATCCAAACTGGGATGCAGCAAATACTACATCTGCGAAACTAGCAGAAAAGTTAGGATATGTTTTTGATAAGGCGTATGATACGTATTTTGTGGATAATAGATGAATGGGCAGAGAGTGTAAGATGTGTACAAAGTAAAGAGTTTAAAGGGAAAGACAGATAACTAGAATGCTTTGATAGAGTTTTTAAAAACTCTATCAAAACATTAGAAAATAAAATAATTAGTTCAATAATAAGAATATTTTATAATATATTGAGTGTAAAAACTGGCTTTTTTAGTCCGTTTTTATTTTTTATAAAAAGATAAATTAGTCGTGACCTTCTATTTTGTGGATATTAAAAAGTCGGTAAATGGTTCTTATTAAATATTATCCTTTGTTAGATGGAATAAAAGACTCTTGAAAAATTAATTTTGGAACACCTATTAGCTCTAACAGAAAAAAGTCGAGACCTTCTATTTTATATAGGTAGATATCAGTATAGGCTCCTTTTATTAATTTATATGTTTTTAACTATCAAGGGGAAATGAATCTCTTATTTTGCAAATGATAAAAGTGACTATGATACAAACCCACGCATTAATAGAAAAAGTACATATACAGTATAGAGAGTTGAAAAACTCTAATTTTTTTTTATAAAGGAGATTATATATTATGAGTGAACAATGTCCAATTAATGTACCATGTCAGGTAGTAGGACAAACCCAAACACCATTAAGTGATGAGGCAGCAGCACCAATTCTTACACCAGGAGCACCGATTGTAAAAATTCCAGTGGTATTAGCCGAAAGAACAATTCAAATTGTTGTAGAATCAGATGTTCCATTAGCACCTGCAGCATCCGAAATTAAACGTGTGTTAAAAAACGTATTTTTAACACAGTGTAAGTTAGTTCCAGTAGCATTCACTCCAGTACCAGGTACAAATTACCGCCGAGTTACAAGAGCAAAGTTATTTGTACAAGGATATATTCGTAAAAACATTGAATATGCAGGTAGTGGATGTAATTCAGTACTATTTGATCGTATCGCAAATGTTCCATTTTCTGGTTTTGCAGATTTAACAGAAACAGATTTTCTATCACTAGCAATAGTAGCTGCTTCCTCAGATACTACATCTCACTTTATTAATCCTAATAACGGTGACTTACCACGTTTAGACAAATACTTCTTTGAAAATACTGTTTTTTATAATGAACAACCATATTGTGAATTAGTTAGCGCTCAATTTTTTGAATTAGACTTCTCTCCTTGTCCAACAGAATTAAACGAATCATTTGAGACTCTTCGTGAGAAAATTGTACTGGATCTTACTGTGAAAGTTTTACAAGTGCAACAAGTACGAGTGTAAAACTAAAAAAGCATTGTCTTTGATAAAAAGACAATGTTTTTTTTCGTTTTATAAAACATATATAATAATGAAATGGTTGCGTACAAAAATATATTTTTATGAGTTTCATTGGTGGGGGGATGGTGATGAAAAATCCATGGGTTGGTAAGAAAATATGGAACAAAGTTTACAAAGGAGAGATACTGATTGATCAAGAGCAATCCCATGAAATAAGAGAAAATAAGAAAAGTAAACAAACAGATTCAGAGAAAAAAGAGAAAGCAATACAAGTAGAGAAAGAAGGTAAAGGACCAGAACGTAAGGTGAAGGCAATACAAGCAGAAAAGGAAAATAAAGAAACAAAGTCAAAAAAAGAAGAAAAAGCAATACAAGCAGAGAAAGAAAGTAAAGTAACAAAGTCAAAAAAAGAAGAAAAAGCAAATGAATCTGAGAAAAATATTGAAAAAATTTTCCTAGGAAAAGAACATAAAACGAGTGGATTAGAGGGGAAAAGTATAGATTCTGAATCAAAAATAGCGAATTCAGAACGTTCAATAGAAGTGAAAACCCCATTTTCTATTATTTCAGATGTTACTAGTTTTAAAAAATCCCCTAATATGAATGTGAAAAATCAAGAAGTATATGTATTTCGTAATGAAGAAGATGCAAGAGGGCGTGAGCTGGATTCTACGTTACTAACTACAATGGAATATTATCATGGAGAGATTGATTGTAATTTAGTTTCTTCAAACCTTCATGAAAAGAGGGTACTTTTAGAACTTTCTAATCAAAAAGAAAAAAGGAATATTGAAGAGGGTTGGGTAGGCTCATCTTCATGGATTCCTATCCACGGTATAATATTAGAGAAGGAAGTTGAAGCAGATGTAAATAATTATATAACTGCGAAATTACCAATTGAAATAGGGAGGTATAAAGGTGAAATTAGTCTAATAGAAAAGATTGTTTTTAAAGAAACAGTTATAGAAATAAAAGAAGTATCACAGGAAATTATTGTAACAAACAAAGAATTCTTATTGCCAAAAATAATAAAGAAAGGAAAAAATCCATCTATAATTGAAAAAGGAAGCTTACGTGTAGAAGGTTATATATTTCAGTGTATTGAATTTACATCAGAACAAAGTGAAAATCATGATAAGATCTACCAGTTAATGCAAAATATTATATTGGAACTAAACGTCCAATTATTACAAGAACAGGAAGTTCGTGTGCGAATTACATAAATGATTATTTCACTATCAATCAGTTGAATTTTTTTAGGAGTTTGTAATAGAAAAACACAAAAAGTGCTAGCAAGTCTGCAAACAAGCTAGCTAACATGCATTGGAAGTGAAATACTGCCAATGTAGTAATTAACAATACGTTAATTAACTAGGTGAAACGTGATAAATCTTTTTTACATGTGGGGAAATACAAGGTGTTAAATCCTAATTTAGAAACTCACAACTTAAATAGTAAAACATGTTTATCATAAGTATCCAAACACCAGTTATATTTTTTTAGAATAATTGGATGGATAACCTCCTTTGTAGCATCAACTTCAGTAAAGCCATATTTCTTATAAAAGTTTTCTAATTCCTCAAAAGGAAGACAATATACATTTTTTACTTGTAATTTTTTCGCAGTTTCTACTAAAAATGATACAAGTTCCCCAGCTAAATGTAACCCTCTAAATTGAGGGCGAATATAAATTCCACCCATTTCTAAAGTATCATCATCTATTTGGACTAATCGTCCCACACCTGCATACTCATTGTTGTATGTAATGATTGCAACTTTATCTCTTTTTAAATCACTTCGTACAAATCCTATTGAGTCATATTGATTATTAATCCATTCTAAATCGTTAGATGTAGCCATTTGAATACTCATAGACATCCTCCTTCGGAATACTAGCACTATCTTTATTATATAAAACATAAGATGCTATATCAAAAGAACCTTGATATAGCACATTTGCTAAATTTGTTAGTTGAAGGTGTGGATTTGCTGGGATTGAAATGATTACTTCAACTAAAAGAGGATAAGAACCTTGTGAATTTAGTGTAAAACTATTTCGTGTGTTTGGTAACGCATTATTATTTAAGCGTATAGAGTTTATAGGTTTATTTTAATTGGTGTAGCTACTATATTATTGGAACTAGTAAGGAAATATAATAATCACCAGCCTGAGTGATAAAAATCGTATTAGGATTTAGAAAAAAAACCTCCTGAAAAAGAAAAGGGATTTAAAGATAAGAGCACTTCGAAAAGTGCCCTTCAGTAACGACTACTCATTCTAAAAAGAAAGGATGCAATATATCATATGAAGTTAAGTGTATTTAATTATGGGCCTTTTATATAAAAGTTTTATTTTGTTCCGAATAAAAAGGCGGTTGTTTCCGCAACCACCTTTCAGTAAAACAAAGCACTTTTTATGAAATAAATTATGGATGATCCCTAAAAAGGTTATAGGATATACCCACATTTTTATAACTAAAGTGACGAACTCAGGTTATAAGGAAGGAACAATTATATTGTATGAAATCTATTCTAGAGTAGTCACAAAGAAAGTTGTCTTCTTATTAGAAGGCAGCTTTTTTTATTAGAAAAAGAAGTAGAAGATTAAGTTACTTGTCCAAACAAATTTTTAAAAAATACATAAAATGCTAGTAGTTAGTCAATATTTTAATATTGCTAATTTTTAAGACAAAAAGGGGTGATTTTATGTGTGAATGTGAAGTTTGTAGAAGAAAGAAAAATCGGGATCCATTAAACCGGGAGTTTGAGCCGAAAAAACGAGTTCCTGAGCCAAAAAAAGAGGATTGTGAGCTGAAAAAAGAGGATTGCGAGCCAAAAAAAGAGGATTGTGAGCCAAAAAAAGAGGATTGTGAGCCGAAAAAAGAGGATTGCGAGCCAAAAAAAGAGGATTGTGAGCCGAAAAAAGAGGATTGCGAGCCAAAAAAAGAGGATTGTGAACCCAAAAAAGAAGATTGCGAATCATTAAATTATTATTCGTTTAGTAAAAATGCAAATTTTTTAGAGGAAGCTATACAAACAGATGAAATCGATCAAATTTCTGAGGAATATATTGAAATAGTTGATTCAGCAGATGTACAAGTTACTACTACAGATACAAAAGCTGCGCTATCTATCCAAGCGGCATTACAAGCAGCTATCGTAGTTGTAGTAAGTATTTCTATAGCAGATAGTGAAAAGGCAGATAAAATAACACAAGAATTATTTCAAAAATCAGCTATTAAACAAATTAATAGACAAAAAACATTTATTAAAAATTCCAGAAACGTAACCGTAACAACTACTGATACAGATATTGCAGTGAATATTCAAATTCTCCTTCAAATTTTATTAGCTTTATTAGTTAAACTAAACATTTTATAAAGTGTCTATCCTATTGATATTTAGCTATAAGTTTTCACTCTAAGTAAATGTTTTTGTTGTAATACGTGGTACAAGCTTGGACTTTTTATTATGACTGAATTAATATTCAAGATTAATGGTAAAGCAAGTATGGAAAACTACAAATAAAGATAAAATACATGATTTAACAGTAATGAAACTTATATTTATGTGCAGTGAAGGAAAGCTGTCTTCTTATTAGAAGCCAGCTTTTGATTTTATTAGCAAAAAGAAGTGAAAATAGAAGATTAAGTTACTTGTCCAAGCAATTTTTATTTCATTACATATAATGCTCGTAGATATTTAAAATTTTTATATAAAATTGATTGGAGTGAATATTGTAAATGGATGATTTAAACAAATTTTCTTCCTTTAAGTTTGATAAGGATCAAAAGAATATAATCATAGACCTTTTACTCTCAGATATTTTTAATAGGCATGGGATAAATGAAGAAAGGTTAAAAAATTTATCGCCAGAAAAAAAACAGCAAATTAAAAGTATTGTTTCTGAAATACAATCACAGGTTAATAATTATTTAGATTGAAAGGGGGTGAACTTATGGACAAAGCATGCCATACAGATGAAAATAAAAAGTGGAGTGCATTAGATTCTTCAAATCCTCATCCATCTTTTAAAAATGCCAATGTTTCAGAAGCAGCTGCACAAGAAAGTAAAACTTACCAAATTTCTGAAGAATCTATTACAATTGTTGATTCAGCAGATGTAGAAGTTACAACTACAGATACAAAAGCTGCGTTATCTATTCAAGCAGCATTACAAGCAGCTATTGTGGTTATAATAAGTATTTCTATAGCAGATAGTGAAAAAGCTGATCGTGTTGCACAAGAATTGTTTCAAAAATCATCTATTAAACAAGTTAATAAACAAGAAACTGTTATTAGAAATTCTAGAAATGTTACAGTTACGACTACGGATACAGACATAGCAGTAAATGTTCAAATTCTTCTCCAAATTTTATTAGCTTTACTAGTAAAATTAAATATTCTATAAAATATTTAACCTATTTTTTATATATGCTGCTTCTTAGTGATAAATATTCACTGTTTTAATTCTAGTACAGGCTATAAATATTAATCATAACTGGACTAATATTTAACATTGCATAAATAATAATGTAAACAAACAATGTGATGGAAAATAAAGTTTGGTTATTTTTTAAAAAATTTAAAAGCCGTTTCCTTTATTGGATTTGGCTTTTAAATTTTAAATAGTATAAATTTGAAAAGACTATATTGAATTAAAAAATAAAATATATAAATGCAAAATAATTATAAAATCATTTGTGTTATAGAAAGAATAATAAATAGTTAAAATAGAATGATTTTTAGTAAAGGTTCAAGTTTTGAAGAATAGTGCATACAATATAAAGTGTTTTCCTTTCTTCATTTAAGTTTTACGTATATAATTTAAAAGTACTATTTTTTATTTTATTATTTTATATTTATAACAGAATAGAGGTTTAAAAATGGGTGTTAAAATCATTACGGATAGTGCGGCGGATTTACCAGTAGAATTGCTGCAAGCATATGATATTGATTTAATTCCACTCCGTGTATATGATGAAGCAGAAACAGAGTATTTAGATGGAGTTACATTAGAGTCAGTTACATTATTGCAAAAAATGAGAGAAGGCGCTGTTTATAGAACGTCGTTGCCTTCACTTGAAACTTTCCAAGAAAAATTTGTTTCTTATGCAAAAGAAGGTAATCCTTGTATATATTTAGCTTTTTCATCTGAACTGTCTGGTACATATCAATCATCAGTTGTCATTAAAGAGGAAGTAAAAGAAACATATGCGGATTTAGATTTAGAAATTATTGATACGAAATGTGCTTCGCTTGGTCAAGGGCTTGTCGTACTAGAAGCTGCTAAAATGGCGAAAGACGGTGCATCAAAAGAAGATATTTTAAAACGTGTTGATTTTCTAATGAACCATATAGAACATATCTTCACAGTAGCTGACTTACAGTACTTAGTGAGAGGTGGGCGTTTAAGTAAAGTAGCTGGTTTTATCGGTGGTTTACTAAACATTAAGCCGATCTTAAATGTGCAAGAAGGCAAACTTGTACCACTTGAAAAGGTAAGAGGGAAAAAGAAAGTACTAAGCAGAATTGTAGATATTATGGAAGAGCGTGGAAAAGACCTTAAAGGTCAAACAATCGCTATGACTCACGGTGATGATTTAGAAACTGCCGAAGCATTAAAAGCATTAATTACGGAAAGATTCGGCTGTGAAGTATTTATCGTAAATACAATTGGAGCTGCAATCGGAGCACATACAGGACCTGGCGTTATAACGTTATTTTTCTTAAATGAAGTAGAGTAAAGGATTGATCATTTGATCAATCCTTTTTTCTTATTAATCTGTAATAATCGGTCTATATGGTATCGGTGAAGATAATATCATCGAAGTTTTGACTGTTCCAAATGGTATAACGAAATCAATTAATTCCTCTAATTCCTTCATAGAGTGAACCGCTACTTTTAAGTAATAGCTACTTTCACCTGTTACTCGATGACATTCGAGTATTCTATATTCTTCGTAGATTTTCTCCTCAAATTTTTTACAAGGAATCTTTAGATTTTCAATTCTTAAAAATGCTTGAATTGATTTCCCTACTGCATCTAATGATATCCGTGCGGTATATTTCTCGATTATTCCAGTATCTTGTAATCTCTTTAGTCTTTCGGTAACACTAGGACGACTGAGGTGTAAGTGTTCGGTCAATTCTGTAATTGTCATTCTGGCATCTTCTTGTAGTAATAGAGTTATTTTCTTATCAATTTCATCCATGAATTATGCTCCTTTGCAAAATTGAAAGTAAATTTCTTAAACAAATACATAATATAAAACCTTAAGTTAAATTACATACACTTTTGTATATTGAATAGACTGATAACCTTCTATAATTAAAATATAAATGGAGGTGCTTGTAATGTCTAATCATTTTAATGAAACTATTTCTATTAAAAGGGGAACAGCCTTATACGTCGGAGCGGTTTTAGGATCGGGAATTCTTATATTACCTGGTATGACAGCGAGTGTAGCAGAAGGGAATGCGATTGTTTCTTGGCTTGTTATGATATCACTTAGTATTCCACTTGCATTCACATTCGCTTTTTTATCGATTGAGCATCCAAGTACGGGTGGAATTGCTACTTTTTCAGAAAAAGCTTTCGGTAAAAATATAGGTGCTATTATAGGCTGGTCTTTTTATATAGCAGGTAGTGTTGGGCAAATCGTTGTATCTTTGACTGGTGGCATGTATATAGTGAAGGTTTTTACGTTACCATCATATTTTTCGTACGTTATAGCGCTAATTATTTTAAGTATTTCAATTGGTTTCAATTTATATGGGTTACAAATAAGTGGATTGTTTCAAATATGTATAGGTGTATTAACTTTCATTATTTTAATCGTAACAATTATAAGTTCATTACCTTATATTGAAATGAAAAATATAAATGTACATATTTCTATGCAAGAAATAAATCCGATTTTAGATGCATCTTTATTAATTTTTTGGTCTTTTTTCGGCTGGGAAGCCATTGCAAGTTTAGCTTCTGAATTTAAATCACCTAGAAAAAGAAATATTATTTTATCTACGGGATTTGCGATTATAATTATTGGAGTTTTATATATAGGTATTGCATTATCGGTAATTGGAACGAAATCTTATCATATCAATGCTGATAATACTACGGCTCTCGTGCTTGTAATGAAACAAACATTAGGCGACCAATTTGCATGGATAATTGGATTTGTAGCTTTTATCATTTGTTTAGGGACGACAAATGCATTTATCGCAAGTATGGGGCGCTTAGGTTATTCACTAGGAAAAGAAGAAGTTGCACCGCGTTATTTAGCGCATATTAATAAAAAAAGAGAAACACCAACAAATGCAGTAAAAGTTGTAAGTTTTATTGCAATAATAGGTTTGTTAATAAGTTTCGTTTTCCATATTAGCATAGATAAAATTGTTTTAATACCGAATTCGTTAGGGATTGTTACATACATTGTCGGTACTGCGGCTGGAATGAAATTAATAAAGAATAGGTTAGGTAAAATTTTTTCTATAGTAGCTTTTACATGTTGCGTAGTTGTTTACCCTTTTATTGGAGGAGTAGTACTGATCCCAGTAGCCGTAGCATTCATATGTTTATTTTATGTGCGTTTCAGTAGCAGAAGAAAAGAATATAAATAAGAATGCGTTTGTAGAAATCTAAATATTTAAATATATTAAATTTTTTACATTTCGTTTATAATTGTGAGGGTAAATATCTGTAACTATTTGTAAAAATAGGAGGCGGCTATAAAAATGCATGAAATTACTAGGTGGGATTTAGATCGATTGTATCCAATTGAGGATATTGTAACGCCAATATTGAGGTTGAAAGAACAATATTATGTGACAAAAGATGTAGAGATTCTTTCAAAACTTATACAAGCTATTGAAAAAGCAGAATACTATATGTATTGTCGATCTGCTGAAGAAAGTATTTCATCTGATCTTTCTGTATTGACTATTACAGTAAAAGATTTGAAAAGAGAAGTACAGCAAGTAATACAACAAAGTGAAGTGGAAACTTCCGATAATATTAATACTAGGTTAATAAAAGATGAACTTGGTGCATGGGAAAATATGTACATACAATTAAGGGGTAAAATGGAAATAGAGCACGATAATAAGCAATTATCATTTGGCCAAGCAAATAATATTGCAATGAATAGTGATAATGAAAAGGAAAGATTAGAAGTATTCGAGTTATTAACAAGTGCTTTATATAAGGAAAAAGAAATCTT
This sequence comes from Bacillus sp. BML-BC051, assembly GCF_019656175.1. Classification (NCBI taxonomy): domain Bacteria; kingdom Bacillati; phylum Bacillota; class Bacilli; order Caryophanales; family Bacillaceae; genus Bacillus; species Bacillus sp. BML-BC051. The sequence continues at coordinate 95,323 of NZ_BPLI01000004.1, read as the reverse complement.
TGCTACTGTATTAAATCAAATAGGGAAATTGCGTAATACAAAGAGTAATGAATTAGAAGATAGAGAGTTTTTAACGCAATCTCTACATGCGAATGGTATTTCTGAAACTGTATTATTACAAATGTGGAATGCGACAGAAGAAAATCTTGATACATTAGTAAGTGCTTTAAACGTGTATAAGAAGGGGGAATCTTCGATTACATGGCATGAACTTATGACTGTAAAGGAAAATAATGAGGTTAATATCCCTTTTTCAGTAGCAGTTCAAAACATATACGATGCGTTTGAAAATATAGATAAAGAATTAGCAGAATTTGCACGGAATGCAATAGAGAGTGGATGGGTGGATGCGGAACCGAGAGATAATAAACCACCGGGTGGATTTTGTGCTCCATTTTTCAGTGAAAAAGAATCACGAATCTCTATGCGTTATGACGGAAGTATCGATAGTGTAAGAGTACTTGCGCACGAACTAGGACATGCTTGGCATTTTTATAATATGAGTTTTGAGCAATCTACTTCTTTTTTAGATGATTATTTGCCAATGAGTACGGCTGAATCAGCGTCTATTTTCTTTGAAACGGTACTCTTAAACTATCTAATTCAAACAACAGATTGTATAGATATGAAAAAGTCATTGCTTAGTTGGAAAATAAGAAACTGTTTTAATTATGTAATGGCAATTCGAGCATCATTTGAATTTGAAAAGAATTTTTATGAAAAATGTAAAGAAGGTCCTTTAAGTGCTGATGAAATCGAGAGGTTATCTATAGTAGCACAAGAAAAAGCATACGGGAATGCATTATTAGAATATCAGCCGTTTGTTTGGATGAAATATGTTCAGTTTTATATAGCAGATGTACCTTTTTATAATTATCCATACACATTTGGGTATTTAGCTAGTTTTAGTTTATTAGAAATAGCTAAAGAAAGTAAAAGTACTTTTCATTTAAAATACAAAGAGTTTTTACGAGAAACAGGAAAAGCTCCAGTGGAAGAGCTTATGAAAAAACATTTTGAAATAGATATAACAAGTTATTCGTTCTGGGATAAAGCTTTTAGACAAATTTCGAAAGATGTTGATAAATATTTGCAACTGATGTAAAGAACGCCTAGTTAAGAAAGGATAAGTAAGATGATTGAGCCATTATGTAATAAAAAAGCTGTAATGATTTTTCAAGAGCTAAAAGTGGAGTGCGAATCTTTATTTGAATTTAAAATTCAAAAAGCAAAACCTATTCATCGTGGTTGGCTAAATTTGAAATGGAAACTCGAAACGGATGCAGGATCATTTGTATTAAAGCAATATAATAAAGAACGATACAAAATGTATAACCCAGAACTTTTAATACAAGCGTTACATCAACAACAAAGATTACATAATAATGGTGTATGTTGTCCGAAGCTTCTAACTTATAAAAATAATGTAATGCATACATCAAAAAATAATGAAAGATTTATAGTTTTAGAACATAAAGAAGGTAATCTAATTTCACCAGGAAAAGTGAATGAAAAGGAAATCTACTCTCTTGGTAAGACAATAGGTCAAATGCATAATTTGTTAAATGATGGCTCTTTAATAGAGGGAGAAAACCCTAAATTTGTTCCGCCTACTAAAGAGGAAAGGTTGAAACATTGGGAAGATAAAAGGAAAGAAGCAGAACAGTTAGGAAAAGAACATATTCTCTCCCATATAAAATTGCAGCAAGAAGCAACACAATTAGTAAATATAGATCAATTTTATAGTAGTAAAAAAGGATGGGTGCACCGTGATCTATGGGTAGATAATTTCTTATTCCATAATGATGAAGTCTCAGCAATTCTAGATTTTGATCGTATGGATTATGATTATGTAGAGTTGGATATTGGGCGTGCGGTTATATCTTGTGCCTTACATGATGGAGTATTAAATAAGAGTCTTGTTGCATCATTTTTAGCCGGATACCGTAATAAATTAGACTTTCCAATAGGGAGTATTGTTCGGGCAATTCAAATGCTTTGGTATATGGAGAGTACATGGTGGATTCATACTAATATGGATCTGAATAGTGTACCACCTTCACGTTTTGCAGATGAAATGAATTGGATAGCTGAAAATTATAGTGCATTACATAATATATTGGCAGACTTATAAGAAAAAAGGAGATAACATTCATGAACAAAATCGGCATTATTGGAGCAATGCAAATCGAAATAGACTTACTTTTAGAAAAACTAGCTATACAAGAAGAACAGACGATTGCGGGAATGCCTTTTTACATTGGCGAATTCATGGGAACAAAAGTAATTATTACACGTTCTGGTGTAGGGAAAGTAAATGCAGCCGCATGTACGCAAACATTAATTCATAAATTTGATGTAGATGCTATCATCAATACAGGTGTTGCTGGCGGATTACATCCAGATGTAAAAGTTGGTGATATCGTTATTTCAACGAATGTTACCCATCATGATGTAAGTAAAACTCAAATGAAAAACTTATTCCCGTTCCAAGAAGAATTTAATGCAAGTAAGGAATTAATAGAGTTAGCACGTACAGCATGCAATAGTAGTAGTTTACATATGGAGATTCATGAAGGAAGAATCGTCAGTGGTGAATGTTTTGTTGAGGATTCAAAACTAAAAGCGAAATTAATAGACGAATATGCGCCGCATTGTACAGAAATGGAAGGCGCAGCAATTGGACATGTTGCGCACATAAATGATATACCGTTTCTCGTTATACGATGTATTTCTGACAGTGCAGATGATGAAGCTCAAATTTCATATGACGACTTCGCGAAAACTGCCGCAAATTATTGTTCAGAAATTATAGTTGAGATGCTGAAAAATATATCGAGTAATACTTATAGTTCAAAAGGGGAGAATGACATGTTACAAGCATTAATTTTTGATATGGACGGAACGTTATTTCAAACAGATAAAATTTTAGAATTATCGTTAGATGATACTTTTGATCATTTGCGTTCATTACAATTATGGGATACGGTAACACCTATTGATAAATACCGTGAAATCATGGGTGTTCCGTTACCGAAGGTTTGGGAAGCTTTATTACCAGATCATTCTCTTGAAGTAAGAGAACAAACAGATGCATATTTTTTAGAAAGATTAATTGAAAATATTAAGAGTGGAAAGGGTGCATTATACCCATATGTAAAAGAAATCTTTACATATATAAAAGAAAATAATTGTTCAATATATATTGCTAGTAATGGTTTAACTGAATATTTACGAGCAATCGTATCTTATTATGATTTAGACCAATGGGTTACTGAAACATTTAGTATTGAACAAATAAACTCACTTAATAAAAGCGACTTAGTAAAAAGTATTTTAAACAAATATGATATAAAAGAAGCAGCTGTAGTTGGAGACCGTTTATCTGATATACGTGCAGCGAAAGATAATGGCTTGATTGCGATTGGATGTAATTTTGATTTTGCACAAGAAGATGAACTTGCTCAGGCGGATATAGTAATAGATGATTTATTGGAGTTGAAGGGGATATTGCCTGAAGTAAAGAATAAGCATGTTACGAATTGAATAAAGTAACAATCATAAAAATGCTCAGAATAAATGATTCTTGAGCATTTTTATGTATTTTCAAATTAAGGGGGAAATCAATTGAAAGATATACATATTCAACAAATAGAAGATTTAATGATATATGAACACGATTATCTTGTCCAAGAAAGCAAAGAAGAAGGATTTCATTTCCTAATAAGACTTATAAGTGAATATGAAAATAAAATAAACACGTTTAATAAAACTGGTGAATGTTTATATGGTATTTTTCAAGGGGAAAAGTTAATTGGAATAGGAGGGGTAAATGAAGATCCATATACAGAAAACAATAAGATTGGTAGGGTAAGGAGATTTTATATTGCAAAAGAATACCGAAGGAAAGAAGTAGGGAGGTTACTGTTATTGCGAATTTTAAGCGATGCGAAAAAATATTTTAATACTGTTGTCTTGCATACAGATACAGAACAGGGAGACAAATTTTATACTTCAAGTGGATTTGTGAAAGGGACAAAATATGTAGGAGCGAGTCATTATGTGTACATATATAAAAGGATTTAATTATTATTTATCTCTTCTATCGGAACTTTTGTTCTATTTTTAGGTGGATGGGTGGTATAATTTATATGAATCTACTATTAGAATGGGGAATTGGATCATGGGAGAAAATAAAATTATTAATGATTTCAATGAATATTCAATTTGGATAAATACATTGAAAGGTATGAAAGAGGAATTGTGGGTGGCACCAATATCAGAGGGGAAATGGACTGTTGGTGAGATCGTATCTCATATTATGAACTGGGATGACTATCTATTACGTGAGACATTATCATCAGTGCGAGAAGGACAGGGAATGGAGTTTCCTGATTTTGATACATATAATAAACTAGCATCTAATTATGCTAAATCAGGAATATCTAAGATGAGACTTCTTGAAGAAGCAAAAGCTAAGAGAGAGTTACTCGTAAAAGAACTTAGATTACTGCATGATGAAAAACTAAAGAAACCTTTAACAGCCAATGGAGTATCACACTGTCCTCATACTGGAACGCCGTATTCTCTTATTTATATTATTAAAGAATTTATAGAGCATGATAACCATCATAAAAGACAGATTATTCATTTTTTAAATGAAAATGCAGTTGCTAACTGATAAAGAAAGATCCCACAAATGATATTTATGGGATCTTTCTTACATTATAATTTAACATTCATTTCTTTCAATAACCCCTTCGGATCACCTTTCACATAATAAAAGTGCGGATTATTTTCATCATCGTAAAGCATAATATAAGGTTTTTGATTAAGTGGTAGAAGAATAAGTACTTCATCAATTGTTGTATGTAACCATTGATTTGTAATAGAAATTGGTTTAGATAATGGGATTTTTATCATGTGACCATCTTTTGGAACGACGTTTAAATTTTTGAACGGGCCAGTAATGGATTTAGCATATTGAACAGCTTCTTTTTGAATAGCTGGATCTAAAGATTGTTTTTGAACGACCATTTCTTTTTGACAATCAAATACTTCAATTTGTTGATTTGTATTTGCGAACACATTTGTTGATAATAAGAAACAAAGAAGAGTAATGACCCCAATTTTTTTAATCATAATACAACACCTCGTCTTTACTATACCCTTAAAAGGTTCAAATATTTTTCTGTCACATTGATGTAACAAAGAAGTTGTATAATACAATTGGTTTTGTTTAAAAGCAATGGAGGATAATGTATGAGAGTATTAATCGCGGATGATGAACAAGATATGTTAAGGATTTTAAAAGCTTATTTTGAGAAAGAAGGCTTCGACGTTTTATTAGCGAAAGATGGGGAGGAAGCACTTCAAATATTTTTTGATGAAAAAATTGATTTAGCTATTTTAGATTGGATGATGCCGAAACATAGTGGTATTACTGTCTGTCAAGAAATAAAAAAGAATTCAAGCGTAAAGGTATTAATGCTTACGGCGAAAAGTGAAAGTGAAGATGAATTAGCAGCGTTTCAAAGTGGGGCAGATGAATACGTAAAAAAACCATTTCATCCAGGTGTACTCATTACGCGAGCGAAAAAGCTAATACAGCATGATGATGTCATTCAAGTTCAAGATTTGAAAATAGATTTCACTAAAAATAAAGTTTATAAAAATGACAAAGAGTTAGATATTACAAAAACAGAGCTAGAATTAATAAAGTGTTTTTTAAATCATAAAGGCATGATTTTAACTCGTAAAAAATTGTTAGATATCGTATGGGGATTTGACTATTTTGGTGAAGAGCGAACTGTTGATACACATGTAAGAAGATTACGTAAAAAAGTAGGAGAAAATATCATAAAGACGCACCGCGGGCTAGGATATAGTTTGGAGGAGCAGAGTGAATAAACTTGGAAAAAAGCTATTTCTCAGCATTTCTTTAACTGTTATTCTTATTTTTACAATCTCTTTATTATTAATTAACTATCTTTTACCGAAATATAATATTTACAAAACGCGAGAAAGCTTAGAAGGTATTACAGCACAAATACAGTCCATACCGAGTAAACAACTGGATGAAGCAATTACTAGCATTGAAAATGAAGGAAATGTTACGATTGCGTATACATCCATAAAAGACTCAGAAGATCATATTAATGATGAATTACGAATGCAACTTTCAAGGAAAAGAGTTGCGCTTAATAAACTTTGGATTACTAAAGAAGAAATAATGAAAGTAAAGCACTTCGGGCAATCGAATAAAATATATGATCAAGAGAAGATGAAATCTAGCTTTTTTGTGAAATACATTGCGAAAGAAGATATGTTGATTTTAGTAGGGGTTTCGATTGCACATTCTAATGAAGTAATCAAAACGTTAAATTCATTTTATTTGTACATTTTAGGCATTACGATTTTTCTCATTATCGTACTTGTATGGATACTTTCAACTACAATCACTAGACCATTGAAAGAGTTAAGTGAAGTGGCAGAAGATATTTCAAATTTGAAATTTGAACGAGCGAAAGTGAAAACAAATGATGAAATAGGAGAATTAGCTAATAGTATTAATGTCATGAGTGATAAACTACATGAGGCACATGAAGATTTAACAGATCGAAATGAACATTTAAAACGATTTATGGGTGATGTGACGCATGAATTAAAAACTCCAATCGCATTAGTAAAAGCATATTCTATGGGAATAAAAGATGGTTTAGATGATGGTACATACATAGATACTATTATTAAACAAACGGATCACATTTCGAACTTAATTGAAGAGTTATTACGATTTTCTAAACTAGAGAGAGATGTTTTACAAAAAGAACAATTTTCTATCGTATCACTAGTCCAAAGTATATTAGATAAACATAAGATTGAACTGGAATCGAAAGAAATTGATTTGCATGTGAACTATAATGTTGGCGATGCAATTATTTATGCAGATATAAATAAAATGAGAATGGTGTTTCAAAATTTAATATCTAATGCGATAAAATATACAGCAAATCAACATATAAAAATTACTTTAGAAGAACGAAATGACAGTGTATATTTTCAAATCCAAAATGGTATGAATGTAGAACATATAAAAGATATCGATAAAATTTGGGAACCTTTTTATGTCTTAGAATCTTCTCGTAGTAAAGAACATTCCGGCACAGGACTAGGCTTAGCGATTGTGAAAAGTATTTTAGAAAGACATGGTTTTGATTATGGAGTCTATACAATAGAGGGAGATATACGATTTTATATTAATATGAAGAATGACTAATTCAATACTATTAGAAACATCGTCTATTATTAGGCGATGTTTTTTATTGATTATATGAGAGTAGTAAATCAGAATAGATAACCTCGAAAGCTCGTTTAAAGGGTGTTCTACTAATTTTTCAAGTAATTGCATAAATTATAAACTGAATTTTCAGTAATTTTGTTGTATAGTAAAAAGGAGACATATATGGGGAGGAAAGAATATGGGGAAAAAGAAAATAGCAATTACATTATCGACAATCGTATCTTTATCAGTCACATCAGGAGTTTCTAGTATGACTGCGTATGCAGACAAGAAAGAAACAAACTACATAAATGAGAATGACGTGAAGTTAAATGGGAAAGTTGCAGAAGGACTACAATCGAATACGAAGATCGAATTAGAAAATGGGATGACAAAGCCGATTTACTCGCTTGATGAAGCAATTATCGAAAATCTATTTGTAGAGACGGAAGTTGATAGTGATCGAGATGGAAAAAAGGATCGTGTATCAGTAAAGGTTATGCGTCCAAAAACAGATCCTAATGTGAAAGTGCCCGTTATATATGAAATGAGCCCATATCGAGCTGGTTTAAAAGATGTACCTGTATATAATGTAGATGAAGAATTGTATGCGTATGAAGGTAAACCGTATGGAGCTGTTAATCTTGGTTCATACGGCAATTATTATGTGCCAAGAGGCTATGCAGTCATTTTAGGTGAAAGTATTGGAACAGGAAAATCAGATGGATGTCCGACTACTGGAGACGAACAAGAAATATTAGGGACGAAATCTGTTATTGATTGGGTGAATGGACGTGCGAAAGCATATACAGAAAATGGTGAGGAAGTTAAGGCTGATTGGTCAACAGGAAATGTAGGTATGACAGGAGTATCTTATAATGGTACGTTACCGAATGCTGTTGCGACGACTGGTGTTGAAGGTTTAAAAACAATTATTCCAATCGCAGCGATTAGTAGTTGGTATGATTATTATCGTGCAAACGGTGCAGTCATTGCGCCAGGTGGATACCAAGGAGAAGATACAGATAATATGGCAGAAGCAGTACTAACAAGAGAAAATCCTGAAGTTTGCGGACAAGTAATAAAAGAGCTAACAGCTGGACAGGACCGGAAAACTGGTAATTATAATGATTTTTGGGATAAGCGTAATTATGTAAAAGATGCTAAAAATGTAAAAGCAAGTGTATTTGTTGTTCATGGTTTAAATGATTGGAATGTTAAGACGAAGCAGTTCGCGCAATGGTGGGATGCACTTGGAGAAAATAATATTCCTCGTAAAATGTGGTTACATCAAGGTGGACACGGTGGGACATCAACGAATGACTGGCAAAGAACACAAAATAAATGGCTCGATTATTGGTTGTATGGAATTGAAAATGGAATTATGAATGAACCAATGGTTGATGTACAACGTGAAAATAAAACTTGGGAAAAATTAAAAAACTGGCCGGATCCATCAGCTGTGCCGTCAAAAGTTCGTATGTATTTAAGTAACAAAGCAGTGAATTTACCATTAAGTATGGGCTCTGCAAATAAAGTTTTCTCATTCGTAGATGATGCAAAATTGAAATCAAATCAATTAATAGCAAACCCAGAATTAGAAGTGGCCAATCGTTTAGTGTATACAATGCCAGTATTACAAAAAGATATGAGAATAAGCGGGACACCAAAGATTTCAATTACAGGAAATATTGATCGTCCTGTATCAAATTTAACAGCATTACTTGTTGATTATGGCGGAGCAAAGCCTGAAATTGTTACGAGAGGTTGGATGGACCCACAAAACTTAAATAGTATAAAAGATTCAACAGCACTTAAACCAGGTAAAGATTATACATTTACATGGGACATGCAGCCAGATGATTATGTATTTAAATCGGGGCATCAAATAGGGGTTGTTTTACTCGCTAGTGACTATGATTATACAATTAGACCGAAAGCTGGAACGAATCTTACGGTAAAATTAAGTGAAGTGACATTGCCAATTGTGAAATAAATAGTTATGGATAAAGAGCTTACTGCATAGTAAGCTCTTTACATTTTGAAATAGGAGTTTAATTTGAATTTTTATTGGTAGATACAAAAATGCTTACAATAAATAAAAAAATGGCATTTATGATCAGTAGGACACTAAAGGTAAGCCCCGCAAAACCTCCAGCAACTCCATCTCCTACTTTTTCACCAAATACGTGCAAAGCGGCGAAGAAAACAATGGGGGAAGAAAGAATGAAAATACCACTGGCTATTTTCCATATTCGTGGATAGCTCTTTGCTATAATGAAAATCAGTATATTAAAAGAAATAAGAAGAAAAATAAACCCAATTAATGAATTCATCATATCCTCCTTTCAGTATAAGTCTGAATTTTCATGTATTAATTTCGTATGGAATATTATACAATATAATTATATTTTATGGAAAGCGAGTGATATATTATGACAGTCAGCTCTTTCGAATCTTTATTAAAAATAAAGGTACAGGAAGATTAATTGAATGAAAATCTTCCGTACGTAAAAAACGGGGGAGAAAATAAATGTTTAGTTTTTATAGTACACTTTGCACGGAACTTTATGATTACACAAAGCCTGTCGGTTATTCTTTAAATGGTGATATTGAGTATTACGAAGAACGTTTAAAAAATTGTAGGGGAAGAATTCTCGAAGCGGCAGTAGGATCAGGGCGTGTCATCATCCCACTTCTTGAAGCTGGTTTTACAGTAGATGGGATAGATTATTCACCTGAAATGCTAGATTCTTGCCGTATACGGTGTAAAGAGAGAGGATTACATCCTAATTTATATGAAGGAAGTTTACAACAATTTTCACTGCCACATAAATATGAGGCAATTATCATTCCTACTGGATCTTTTTGTTTAATTGAAAATCGTACAGATTCTATAAATGCATTAAAATGTTTTTATGAACATCTTAATCCAGGTGGGCGATTAATCGTAGATATTATGCTTCCACATGATTGGAAGACTGGGGAGATTCATACATCGACTTTTTCTTTACCGAGCGGAGACGGAATTACATTAGAAAATAAATCAATTGAAATAGATTGGCTGAACCAAGTTACTCAATCATATTTAAAATATGAAAAATGGAGTAAGGGACAGTTAGTACAATCAGAACTGCAACGCTTTGCGGTGCGCTGGTATGGAATAGACGAGTTTAAACTTCTGTTAGAAAGTATAGGTTTCTCTAATATTACTTGCTCTGCTGACTATGTTTATGGAAAAGAACCGTCAAATGCAAATCAAATGTTTACTTTTGAAGCAGTGCGAAACGAAAAATAAAGAACTATGTATGAAAACAAGGCAATCGATACAATATCGATTGCCTTATTTTCATTTGTATATTACTTACATGTTATTACGTTTTCATTGTCCAAGCAACCTTCTACTAACTACATATACTACTTATATTAAAGGCAGTCACTATTTTAAATAGAACTGTTATTCTTCTATAAATGATAGTTTAGAGCAGTAGGGGGGATAATATTGGAAAACATAGAACAAGGAAGAATTGAAAATCAAGTGTATTCAAATCGTGTAGTAAGATCTGAATTTGATGCAAATTGGGAAACATGTATATCAAAAAGTGGTTATGTAATTTATGTAGCAACAAGTAATAATGCTGAGGTAATAGTACTTCTTGCAGATGGTTCAAGTAAATTATTAATTTTTGAAAAAGGCGGTAAAGTAGTAGTAGGTGGCGGTGGTACAAGTCATTACAGTAAGCCGCATATTGCAAGAAATATTTAAGATTAATTGAGAAGAAACCTATAAGTAACATAGAAAAAGCATTTCCTATTTCGAGAAATGCTTTTTCTATGTTATAGTATAATAGTGTTTTGGAACAGTGTTATTTTAATATACCTCAAGTTTTGTTGTGTATTATTTTTATATTAAATTAGTTGCGTAAGTATTTTTTTATATAAGGAGTAATAATTAGGAGAAATGAAAAATATAGACTTTATACTAGAAAGTGATGAGGCATTAAAACCGTCTGAACGATTAGTACTATTATTATTAGAGAAGCATAGAATGTTATATACGAACGATCTATTAGCATTATCTAATTTATCATATAAAACATTAACGGATTCATTAACGGCGCTAGTTTTAAAATCATATGTATTAAAGGAAACAGGTAAGGGAAGAAGACAGAATTGTTATAGATTAGTATGATAAGACTGCTGATTTTAGAGAGTTCGTACTAACTTTTTTCAAATGTAAGGAGAAATATTATTTTTATTTTCAAATGAAAAACACTCTGCGATGCGCGCTTAAATATTTAGATTTCATTTTTGTTAATGATAATTCTATTAGTGTAAAAATAGAAAAATAAAATAAACTGCATAAAAAAGAAATAAAAAAACAATCCGTTTTAAAAATGGATTGTTTTTTTATTGGAATAATATTATTTGAAATGTTGAAAGTATGAATGATTATTCTACTTCGCTTGTATACTTTTCAGGTAATAATTCCATTACGTTACATTTTACAAGTTCACCATTATAAGAAAGTATAACTTTCGTATTTTTTCCATAATCACTTATCAATTCTCGACACATACCACACGGAGCAACAACCCAACATTTTTCTATATCTTCATGGGGGTGTGGGTGAGCAACTGCTACAATGGTATCAAATTCATGATCGCCTTCTGAAATAGATTTTCCAATTACCATAGCCTCACCACACACTGTTATTCTTCCGACATTCGCTTCAACATGCACTGCTGCATAAATATTACCTGTTTTAGTTCTTACAGCTGAACCGATATGATGACGACCATATTTATAGTTTTTTTCAATTACTTTTTCAGCAGCTGTAATTAAATCATAGTCCTCGCTATTTAAAGGTATTACTTTTAACATAATTTCTCCTCCGTATTAAACAAGATTTTTTTATTTTAACAGAAAATTTTAATATTTAAAATAAAAGATGGTAATCAGTCAGATAATATTATTATGTAAACTGTTGTTTTGACAGGAATATATAATAATCAATAGAATTTATAGAAGAGTATGCTTAAATATTTGAAAGATGGGAGATTATTATGGGAATTTTAGAATCAATAGTACAAGCTGTTATAAGTGGTAATAAGGAAGAAGTGGTGGTCTTTATAAAGAAGAATCCAAGTGCTGTTAACGAATTTAGTGACGATGGCTGGACTTTACTTCATTTAGCAGCTTATTTTGGACAAAAAGAGTTAACGAGTTTTCTTTTAGAAAGCGGAGCAGATATACATAGTAGAGCAAAAAATGAAAATGAAAATACACCTTTGCAAGCGGCAATCGCGAATAAACAAAGTGAGCTTGTTGCTTTCTTAATTGAAAAAGGATCAGATGTAAACGCTATACAAAGCGGAGGTTGGACAGGTTTACATGAAGCAGCATTATTAGGAAGTGAAGAAATAGTTATATTACTTCTTGAAAAGGGAGCTAGTAAGACGATTAAGAAAAATGATGGAAAAACAGTATATGATATTGCATTAGAAAAAGGATATGATCACCTTTTACATTATTTAAAACAGGAAGCGAACGTATGATAAATAAATGGAGCGTAGGCATATTTTTATTTAATGATGTAGAAGTGTTAGATTTTGCAGGGCCATTTGAAGTTTTTTCTGTAACTGAAGCGGATGAAGAAAAACCATTTACTGTTTATACAGTTAGCCAAAATGGAGAAATGATTACAGCAAGAAACGGATTAATGGTAAAGCCGGATTATAGTATTGAAGATTTACCACCAGTTGATATTTTAATCATTCCAGGTGGTAAAGGCGTTAGGGAAAATGAAGTGAAAAATGAAATTATAATTAATTGGGTTCGTCAGCAAATGAAAGAAGTAAAGCTAATGACTTCAGTTTGTACTGGTGCGCTATTACTCGCGAAAGCCGGTTTACTGGAAGGTTTAAAAGCAACAACGCATTGGGCTAGTATTCAAACTTTCAAAAAAGATTTTCCGAATGTAGAAGTAATGGAGAATGTGAAATTTGTAGATGAAAGACACATTATTACTTCGGCAGGTATTTCAGCTGGTATTAACATGTCATTTCATATTGTCAAAAATTTGTTAGGTGTGAAGATTGCTGAGGAAACGGCCAAAAGCATGGAATATGATATTGATTTACAAAATTAAAAAGCCCGATTTGGGCTTTTTTATATTGAATGTATATAGGTAAGTGCCGTAAGAGTTGATCTATAATCCAACTTCTAATTCTGAAGCAGTAAGTCCAGTTTTATCGAATGTACGACAATACATTTTTTCTCCTTGTAAGCATGTTATAACAAGGAGAAATTTCGTATGTAAAAAAACTCTTCTACAATAGTAGAAAAAGAATAACAGAAACTACTATTTTATGGCAGCATACATAAAAAAAATCAATGCAAATATGGAAATGTCGTCGAATGCTATCTTTAATTGGTTAATTTGTGAGATATTTTTGTGAAGGAGCTTATTTTATAAGGATAGAATTACAGTTAGTAAGAGATCATGCCGATGGTAGTGAAAAAATATGTGTTAGGGGGATTTCATAATGAGGAAACTCAAGCGAATAAATGTTCCTAATATACAAGAACAACTATCACAGTCTAATGAGAATCGAGCAATTAATAAGAAGAAACTAAGGCGATTTATATTCATGTTTATATTTATTGCGGCGGCTACTTTGTACGTTCAATTTATTTTAACGAAACAACAAGAAATAATCGTGGAAAAAAAAGATACAATAACGAATCAAAAGAAACAATTAGTATCTTTAAAGAAAGATAAAGGCTCTTTAAAGGCTAACATAGAAAATTTAACAGACGATGAGGAAGAAATTTTGAAGTTTGCGAGAAAAGAATATCAATTTTCAAAATCAAATGAAACTATATTTGTGTTGCCGAAGTAGTGTAATAGAACAGTTAGCGATAGCTAACTGTTCTTTCATGTATTAATGGCATGGTACAAGAAACAATTACATATTGTAAAAATGAAGAGTTTGAGCTGTTTTTATACTTATGGAATATATACGAAAATAAATGTTGTTAAAATTCTGTCAATTGTATTATAATACAAGGTAAGCGGATACATTTTTTAATCAACGTTGAGTTTATCACTCATACGACTATTAAGAAAACCGTTATCCCGTATTAGAAAGGAAGATAGCTGTGTACGCTTCAAATACAATTTATGTCGTAGGGGATGCGAAAGCACCTCAAAATAATCCTATTACCGAAAAGTTCAAAAGTTATTTTGTAGCATTTGTACTTGTTAAGGAAACTGGGGAAATTGTAGATGCAGATTGCTCAGCGACAATTGCATTAACATCTCAATTCGTTAAATATTTGTTTCTACATAAAAATATTAATGATCCAACGTTAGTAATGGAAATAAAAGATCGTTATTTCGGTTCGTCTCAAAAGGCACTACTTGTAGCGTTAAAAGATGCACAGAAAAAATATAATCAAATTGCTGCTTTGTCTACACATTCCTAGACAAAATCCAGCCGTAAGAATCTTCTTATGGCTGGATTTTTTTATTTCACATTAATCTCTTGCATTGAAAGTAAGTGAAAGAGGAAATGAATTGTACGTAAAAACATAATTTGTTTTTAAAGATTAAAGTTCCACTTTGTTAGACAACGAAAGGATGAACAAAATGAAAATTACAGATGTAAAAGTAAATCGTAGACGTGTAAATCTTCATACACCATTTAAAACGGCGCTTCGTACTGTAACCGAAATAGAAAGTATAGATGTATATATTCATACAGATGAAGGGATTGTTGGTAAGGGTGCTGCTGCTGCAACACCAGTTATTACGGGTGATTTCGCAAGTGGGATTGAAGAAGTAATTTTAGGGCCGATGCGTTCCTGTTTAATTGGTAAAGATATCGTTCAGTTTCAGCAGTTACTACAGCACATTCAAATGAGTTGTATTGGAAATCCAAGTGCGAAAGCGGCAGTAGATATCGCTTTATATGATGTGTATTGTCAATATCAAAACGTTCCACTTTACGCATTATTAGGCGGGAAGAAAGAAATTCACACAGACATTACGGTGAGTGTAGATGAGCCTTTCGTTATGGCAAAAGAGGCGAAGCAACATGTAGAAAAAGGATTTCAAACTTTAAAAATTAAAGTGGGGAAATCTGCTCATTTAGATTTAGAACGTATTGAAGCAATTCGAAATAGTGTACCAAAAAATACGACGTTACGATTAGATGCAAATCAAGGGTGGAATCCAAAAGAAGCGGTTACGATTATTAAAGAGATGGAAAATCGTAATTTAAATATCGAATTTATTGAACAACCTGTTCATGCGAAAGATTGGGATGGGTTAAAGTACGTCAGAGATCATGTACAAACGCCTATTATGGCAGATGAAAGTATATTTTCAGCAAGTGATGCATTGAAAATTGTTCAAGGAGGATATGCAGACTTAATCAATATTAAATTAATGAAATGTGGTGGCATACGTGAAGCGTGGCGTATTGCAGATATCGCTGAAACAGCGGGTGTAAAATGCATGGTCGGTAGCATGATGGAATCTTCCACTTCCGTTAGCGCTGTAGCCCATTTAGCAGCTGCACATCCTAATATTCATTACTTCGATCTAGATGCACCGCTTTGGTTAATGGAAGAACCGGAAGGAATGACGTATTCAGGGTCAAAGGTAAACCTTCAATCGACAGTGAATAGTAAATCTTAGGAGAAGAGACTAATAAACTATCTTTTAAGGGGGATATTTATGAAAAAAGTAGGAACTGCATTTTTAACAACTTTATTTATATTTTCATCGTTTACATCAGCACATGCTGAAGAGAAGAAAGATAGTAAGGCGTTTATCGATGTATCTGCCGCAACACTTTGGACCACGCCTGATTCATTACGGCAAATTGATGCACCGAGTGCTACAAATCCAGTTGATTTGTGGAAGTGGACGAAATCAATGACGCTTGATGAGAAACTTTGGTTAACAAATGCAAATAAATTAGAAACGCAAGCGCTATTAGGTCAAGAAGTAACAGTTGTGGATAAAAAAGGAGACTGGGTGAAGGTGTTAGTCCATGGTCAGCCGACACCTCGAAATGAAGAGGGCTACCCAGGATGGATGCCCGAAAAACAGTTAACATATAATCAAGAATTTGCTGATAAAACAAATGAACCTTTCGTATTAGTAACAAAACCGACAGCCATTTTATATATAAATCCTTCTGAAAAACATAAATCACTTGAAGTGAGCTATAATACGCGATTGCCACTACTTAGTGAAGATACGGTTTCATACCGCGTGTTGTTACCGAACGGACAGAAAGCTTGGCTACGAAGAAATGATGGCACAGTTTACCGTTCGCAAAATGATATTCCAACTCCAGCGGCTGATGATTTAATAAACACTGGAAAAATGTTTTTAGGATTACCTTATATATGGGCTGGTACAAGTGGCTTTGGATTTGATTGCTCTGGATTTACACATACGATTTATAAATCACATGGTATTACAATTCCGCGGGATTCAGGTCCGCAATCGAGAAATGGAGTTGCAGTTGATAAAGAACATTTACAAAAAGGAGATTTAATCTTCTTTGCACATGATCAAGGAAAAGGTAGTGTTCATCATGTGGGGATGTATATTGGTGACGGAAATATGATTCACTCGCCGAGAGCTGAAAGATCAGTAGAGATTATACCACTAAATACACCAGGATATATAGAAGAATACGCTGGTGCTCGTCGTTACTTACCTTAAAAAGTAGAGGGGGTTTTCAAATGAAAAAAGTTGTTCGTTACTCATTAGTTAGTACTTTATTAGCTTCTTCGTTTTTAGTTGGCTGCGCAAAAGAAAAAACAACGACAAAGCCGAAAGATGAGAAAAAAGTATTACAGTTATTAGAAACAGGTGAAATTCCGTCTTTACATTCAGGGAAAGTAACAGATGCGGTATCGTTTAACGTGTTAAATAACGTAATGGAAGGATTATTCCGTTTATCGAAAAATGATGAAGTGATTGAAGCCGGAGCACAAAAATATGAAGTGAGTGAAGATGGGAAAACATATACATTCCACTTGCGTGATGCGAAATGGTCTAACGGAGATCCAGTAACAGCACAAGATTACGTATACGCTTGGAAGCAACTTATTAATCCAGATACTGCTTCTCAATATGCATACATTGCATACGATGTGAAAAATGCAGAGAAAATAAATAAGAAGCAACTAGGGTTAGAGGAATTAGGGGTGAAAGCGAAGGATGATAAAACATTCGTAGTAGAGCTAGAACATCCTGTTCCGTATTTTACGAAACTACTTATTTTACCGTCTTTCTATCCAATTAATGAAAAATATGCGAAAGAACAAGGTGATAAATATGGATTAGAAGCAAATAAAGCGGTATATAACGGGCCGTTTACATTATCGGAGTGGAAGCATGAAGCGAGTTTTACAATGAAGAAAAACGATAAGTATTGGGATAAAAAAGAAGTAAAGCTAGATGAAATAAACTATCAAATTGTAAAAGAAATTTCAACTGCGGTAAATTTATATGAAACAGATAAAGTTGATAGAGCTGTCATTTCTACAGAATTCGTAGATAAATATAAAAATAATAAAGAACTTAAACAATATACAGATCCGGTTATGTACTTCTTCCGATTCAATGAAAATGTACCGATTCTTAAAAATAAAAATGCACGTCTTGCGCTAAGTACAGTGTTTGATAAGAAAGGACTTGCGACTTCGTTTTTAAATGATGGTTCGGTAGCAGCGAACTATTACGTACCTAAAGGGTTCTTAAAAGGCCCTGATAAAAAAGACTTTAGAAGTACGGCAGGTGAGTTTAATAAGACGGATGTAAAACAGGCGAAAGAATATTGGGAAAAGGCGAAGCAAGAAACAGGTACAAATGAAGTGACGCTGGAGTTATTAAACTATGACTTAGAAAACTTCAAAAAAGTAGGAGAATACATTAAAGAAGAGTTAGAGAAAAACTTACCCGGCTTAAAGGTAAATGTAAAATTACAACCGCATACGCAAAAACTAGCGTTAGAGAAGAAGAAAGAATATGAAATGTCACTATCACGCTGGTTACCGGATTATCCAGATCCAATGACTTACTTAGAAGTATTCCTTTCTGGAAGCAGTGTGAACAATACAGAATATGCAAATCCGGAATATGACGCTTTAATTAAGAAGATTAAAACAGAATTAGGTAATGATGAAAAAGCTCGTTGGAAAGCAATGCAAGATGCTGAAAAAATGTTACTTGATGATGCGGTTATTGCACCGGTATTCCAGCGCGGACTATCTTACTTACAAAAACCATATGTGAAAGACTTATATGTACATCAATTTGGACCAGCAACAAGTTTAAAGTGGGCAGATGTACAAAAATAAAGGATGAGAAAACAGACTCCATGTGTGTGGTAGTCTGTTTTTCTTATGTAAAGTTATATAAATTGCTCGTGGTATAAATTACTAGTCTGTAAACAGAGATTGGAGGGAAATGATGTTTAGGTTAAAAGAAAGTAATAGGTACTCATGAGGAAACTAATTATAGAAGATGTCGATCAATTTTATAACATTTTAAAGAAAGAAGTTATTGGTAAGTAGAAAAGTGGATGAAACTGATGGAATAGAAATTATGTATCTACTTGATCCGGAATATTGGGGGAATGGATATGCATCAGAAGTAGCGAAAAATTCCATTCAATATGCAATAGAGCTTATGTGTGTAAAAAGAATAATTGGTAAGGTGATAATAGTAAATAGGGATGGATTTCAATGCATAAAAGTGACAAAAGCTAACGTAAAGAAAATAAGTTGAAAATAAAACAGGTATAGTGTAAAATTACACTAAATAAAACATAAGTTACTTTCAGAGGTGAAGGAATTGAATAAAGAGCTTACAATCGAACTCATATCAACAAAAATAAAGTTAATTCGTACGGAGAAAGGATACACACAGGATAAAATGGCTGAAGTTCTTGGTATTTCAAAAAAAACGCTCGTTCAAATTGAGAAGGGACGAACAAATGCAGGGTGGACCAATACCGTAGCAATTTGTGCATTGTTTAGGGATAGCGAGGTTTTACAGTCTAGTCTAGGAGATGATCCATTAGTAGTCATTGCAACTTTAGCGCATAAAAACATGAACAACACCAAACAGAAAACACTGGGAGGAAAAGTCTGGTGGAAACAGATTCAAGAAAAAGGGAGCTTTCGTTTACAACAAAATCTAATTAGTCAGCATTATCGTATTTTAGATAAACAAGATTATCGTTGGTTTAACTCGTTTGATTTAGAAGAAGCACTTAGTCACCTTGAAAAATTAGTAGCAGATTCAGAAAATCAATAGACTACCATGACCCAAAATAAATTGGAGGAAGTTACATATGCTCATATTAAGTCTTCTTTGGATACTATACACACCTTATCTCGTATTATGCGGATTTGCGGGTGGGATTTATTTAATAATAACAGGGGGCAAATATCATAAATTACTCGTGAGTATTATGGGATTACTCAGTGTTTCCTTTGTGGTACTGCCCTATATTTTTTGGGGGCTAGGCGTTGAGGGTAGCCAATATCTTGACATCCCAACCGAGTTATATTGGATCCTATTTTCTTTAACTGGGCTACTATCAGGGCTTATAGGTTTACAGTCAAAAATCAAAGGCATACGCAATATGGGATTTATTATTTTTACTAGTGGAATAATTGGAGTCTTTTTCTATTATTTAATGTCTGTACCTGATTCTATGTATATCAGATAGTTTTTTCTAAATTCGACTTATCTACTACTATATGATACTGAATTTAAAAGGATAATAATAAAAAGAAGATGCTATAGCGTCTCTTTCCAACCACTTGGACATTTGTCTAAGTGGTTTATTTTTTATAAAAAACTGTTTATAGATAAAGCGGCTAAATCTTTACATAACAAGCCCCGATGGTCGAAGGATTAACAAGATTTGTTGAATATGGGGAGTTAGAACAGAAAGCGAGGTTTTGCATATAATCATGATGTTGATTATAGTGGACGTACCTTATCTTATTTTGAATTTAATATAGCTCCTGATGAATTATAGACATTTTATATGTTTTTTCATGTCTTAATAATAAAATTATTACTAAAATTCCAGTGTGAAATTTATGTAGAATCTTGTATAATTAACGTGTTTCTATGGAAACATTTTCTTGCGCTATTTATATAAGACTTAATAGAACAAGGAAAGAAATACATACATGTATATAATAGATAAATAGAATGGAACATGTATAGAGAAAAAGGAGAGAAATGATGGCGTGTCAAAAACAAGGGTTACAATTTAATGGCGATAGAAAGAGGAAGAGACGATGAAAATGAAGCATGCTTTTGGTCCGATAATTTTAGCGTGTGTGCTTTTTTTCATTATCATACTCATCCCATCGAAAAGTTTAGTATCACTTATTAGTGATAAGAAGGTAGAAGATGCGGCAACCTCCTTACAAAAAGAAAAATTACAAGGTGTTTTCTTACAGCAAAAAATGTTAGAGAATTCACAGTATTTGCCGATGTATGGTTCATCTGAATTTTTACGAATGGATGCATATCACCCATCTAATTACTTTAAAGTAAATCCGGCAGGTTTTACGCCATATTTAATGGGGGTTGGCGGTACGCAAAGTTTAGCTCATATATTAAATATGACGTCTACTATGGATGGATTAGAAGGTAAAAAGGTGGTCTTTGTTTTATCACCACAATGGTTTACAAAGACTGGGGTATCACAGGGGGATTTTACGAACAATTTCTCGAAGCAACAAGCATATCATTTTATTTTTAATGATAAAATAAATCTTGAAATGAAGAAGCAAATTGCGAAACGATTATTAGACTATAAAGTTGTTCAAAAAGATGATATATTAAAAAATTCATTAGAAGGTATTGTATATAATGATACGAACCATAACATAAAAGCAGGTATAGTCAAACCACTTGCTTATATGCATCGAAATATTTTAGATCATAGAGATTTATTTAACTCCTTATTTAAGATTGAGCCGATGAAAGAAAAAACAAATATGGGATTACGTTCGATTTCTTGGGTAGATGCACGTAAACATGCAGAAGAAGAAGGGAAAGCGGAATCTACTACAAACAAATTTGGAATTGAAAATCCGTATTACTATAAACATAATTTAAAGAAAAAATTAAAAGGTTTAAAAAACTTTAGAGCAAATGAATCGTATGAAGAATCACCTGAATATGATGACTTACAAATTGTTTTAAATATTTTTAAAGAGAAAAATGTCAAGCCACTCTTTATTTCTGTACCTGTAAACGGACCATGGTATGATTACGCTGGTTTCCCTAAAGAGCGTCGTGAAGTGTATTATAAAAAAGTTCGGGAACAAGTTGAGAATGCAGGATACCCAGTAGTTGATTTCTCTGGCCATGAATATGATAAGTATTTCTTAAAAGATACAATTCATTTAGGTTGGAAAGGCTGGATTTACTTTGATGAAGCAGTACAAAACTTTTATACTGAGAAATAAGTATGGAGAAAAAGGAACGGCTATAAGCTGTTCCTTTTTTAGTATAAAGTATTTTGATGTGGGCAATTCGGGAAGGGATGTATATCTTGAATTTGTCTAAAATCATAATGCTTCATTGCGAATTGAGCTTGATAAAGGTATTCATATACATATAATTGACCATCATGTGCTGAACATAATACACCAGAAGTACCTTGCCCGTTCATGAAAGAAATGCCGATAGGGCGTCCGATTAAGTATTGTATTTTTTGTTGCCAATGCATAGGGAAATCACTCCTTGTTGAGATAATATACGAAATGGATGAGCGAAAGGTTGCTTATCCATGTAAATGTTAAACTGAAGGACTTTCTTGTCATGTTTAAAGATTAGTCAATTTTAATAGAAAAACCGCTAACATTCGTAATGAATTATTAGCGGTTTTTCTATTATCTTAAGCAAGATTTTTACGTTTTTTTGTCCATTTTTTAATGATGAAGTATAAAAGAATAAGTATGACGCCGCCAATTGCGAAAGAATTCACATAAGGCCCAGCTACATCGTTAATATTCTCCCAATTTTGACCTAGTTTTTCACCTAAGTAAATGAAAATGATAGACCAAGGAATGATTGCAAGTGCTGTTAATGTAGTGAAACGCAATAATGGCATTTTTGTAATACCAGCAGGAATTGAAATTGCATGGCGTACTACTGGAATAAAGCGTGCTGTAAAAATAACGCCAGTTCCGTAACGATTAAACCAATCTTCAGCTGCATCTATTTGTTTTTTATGGATGAAAATATATTTTCCATATCGTTCTAATATAGGTCGTCCACCGTATCGTCCAATCCAATAAATAAAGATTTGGGCAATAACACCGCCAATTGTACCAAATACAACTGCGCCTATAAATGAGATACTACCGTTGAATACTAAGTAACCTGCATAAGCAAGGACAATTTCACTTGGAATGATCTCAATCATAAGTCCAAGCATAATGCCCCAATAACCTAACCCTTCAAAAAACGTTAAAACTGAGTGAATAAAACTACTTACCATTGTTGCACCTTCTAATTTATGGATTTTTGAATAAATGCCCCTTTATTTAACTATATAAAAGGTTCACTATATGTATATTATACCTTATTTATATAGGGGATTGCTATTTCAATTCTTTTATGTCTCTCTTAAGTATTATAGTAATGGATATGAGCTTAGTTTTCATGAAGAGATAATGAAAAAATTATTAAAAATTGCTTATATGTAAATCATAATGTTATAGGCTTTTAATTTACAAAATGAGAAGAGTAATGTATGCAAAATAAGAATCAAATTTATGGACTATTTTCTATTTGGGATAGAGATATGATTCGGTTGATAAAAACAAAAGTATTTCAAAGGTTGGCTTATAGGCTCAAAAATATAAAAATAATTCAAGGAGAATAAAAACATAAATATTCTCTTATCACCTAGACAGGTACTTCACTTTCAAATAACGAATTATAATGTTAATAAAATTTTTATAGAAAATTAACGTGATGAAGGTGAAAATATGAAAAAAGCATTATTAGAAAAGGCCTCATACCTAAATAAAGCAGAATTAGAAAAATTACATAAAGCTATGTTAGTTTCTGAGAAAGCTCATGAAGGACAATTCCGCGTTTCCGGTGAGCCGTATATTACTCATCCATTTGCAGTTACAGAAATTTTGTTAGATTGTAAGGCAGATATTATTACTTTAGTTGGAGCATTACTACATGATGTGGTGGAGGATACAGATTATACAATTGAGTATGTACGTGATATATTCGGTAAAAAAGTGGCTGATATTGTAGAAGGGGTAACTAAAATTGATAAAAAACAAATCCCTAATAAAGAAGAGTATGAAGCAATAAATTTAAAGAAATTATTGTTAGCTACACATGGAGATATAAGAGTGGCTATTATAAAAGTGATAGATCGTCTACATAACATGAGAACTTTACAGGTGAAAGCTGTAAAGAAACAAGTTCCTTATGCAAATGAAACACTCAAAATTTTCGCTCCGATTTGTAAAAGACTGGGGCTATTTCATATTCAACATGAGTTAGAAGAGTTAGGTTTTTATTATCTTAATCATTCTAAATATAAGGGAATGAAAATGCTTTTACAAAATT
The DNA here is from genome assembly GCF_019656175.1 of Bacillus sp. BML-BC051. NCBI lineage: Bacteria > Bacillati > Bacillota > Bacilli > Caryophanales > Bacillaceae > Bacillus > Bacillus sp. BML-BC051. The sequence continues at coordinate 71,372 of NZ_BPLI01000004.1, read as the reverse complement.
ATGTTAAGTTATTAGAGGATTTGTCTCAAAACATTAGGATAGATATAAATAATTTTCTGAATCGAACTTTAATAATTGAAGTGGGCTATGAAGTAAGCCCTATTTATACAGCTTATTCTCGTCTCCAAGATATTCAAGACATTACAGCGGTGTCAAAAATAATCATCACGGTCACAAGTAATTTAGACTGTTATAAAATATTAGGGATTATACATCAACTATACAAACCAATCCCTCATCAATTTGAAGATAACATAGCAATTGAAAGTGATGTTTTAAACCAATACTTAAAGACCAAAGTGGTGATCGATAACCATGAAATAGTGATATGTATTGAGACAAAAATAAATCAGGAGATACGATATAAAGGAGTATTTCATATTCTTACAAAAAGTATAACTGATAAGGATATGCAAAATATAATTCATAAATTGATGGATCATTTTATTAAGACAAATGATCTAGTAACTCAAGATGCGATTGAATTTTATGATTTAGTATCATATGAACTATTCCAAGATAACATTGTAGCATTTACTCCTAAGTTAGATTCCGTGAACTTACCGCAAGGTTCTACTGTAATTGATTTTGCTTTCGCATTAAACCCTGAGATTGCTAAATATATGTCAGGTGTTAAAGTTAATGGTATAAATAAACCGATAACAACGAATGTTTCACATCTAGATATCGTTGAACTTTTGGTAACTGAAAACATTAATAATGTGAGTCAGAGTTGGTTAAGTTTTGCTAATAGCTCAAAAGCTCAAATCGAAATTTGTAAAGAGTTACAAAGATGAATGAATAAAATTTATCGAGAAAATTTGTTCGAAATTTAAGAGAATGAGATGAGCATTTTTGAATTAATAATAGGCGATTATGTTTTTTCATAATTAATACATAGAAAAACAAGTATCCATCTGTTATATATTTAGAACAGGTGGATGCTTGTTTTCATTATAAAAAAATAGAAGCATTTCTGCTTCTATTTTTTTACGGTTTCACATCTAAGTTCTGTAAAAATAAAGTTGCTGTTACGTAACGTTTTGCTAACATTTGTACATAAGCGGTATGCACAGATAATGTGGCGATAATAATAGCGTTACGAATTGCTTCACGTTGTTCGTTGTTAACCTGATCGAACTTGCTTGCAATTTTATCAGCTCTTTCTTTTACGATGTTTTCAATTGTATGGATTGTATCTGTTGCATTTAGTTGTAAGCAGTTCCCTTGATTGAGTTCTTCAAATAGAGAAGAGTATGCTCCATATAAATGAACAGGATTGATTAAGTCATCACTTCGATCGGCTGGGTCATTTACGATAAGGCGTAATAGCTTACGAATGGATTCAAAATCAAGTGCTGTTTTTAAATCTTCGACAATGAATAGTAAGGCTGCTTGTTCAATTGAATATTTTTTCCCTTTTTGAGGGGAGCCGATCATTTCTTTAATATCTCGTTTTACCCAGTTTTGCATGGCCGTGACTGAGAAACTTGTATTTTCAATCTGATTTCCAAGCGCAACTATTTCATTTAATGAAAAACCAACGTCCGTATCTTCAATCTTAATTAGTTTTTCAAAAATAGGTGAAAGTGCGGTAGTAATAAAAGCAGTTACGCTTTGGCCGCTTTCAATATCTTTTTTATGTGACTTTGCCCAAGCTTCTTGTAAAATACCGAGAGGCTTTTTCGTATTCCATCCTCTTAGTGATAGAAGAAGGGTAGCCATTTCGTTTCGTGTGAGATGAAATGTTTCCATCTTTTCACCTCCAAAATAATAAAAAGTTCTTATGAACTTATAATATGTTTTGTTTCATTTAAAGTCAATTCTGTTTTGCTTAATTTTTCCTTTGTCACCAAACTGTCGGAAGTAAATAATACTTGCATATTTCGACAAAAGTTCATATAATAAGTTCATAAGAACCTTTAAAATGTTTTTAAAAACAAATCTATCATTCTGAATTTACTAGAAAGGTAGATTTCACATATATCTATATAAAAGGAGAATGGATATAATATGTTGAAAAAACTTGTAGCAGTCATGACAGCATTCATGGTTATCTTTGGAGCTAGTAGCTTCATGTTTGTAGATCACGCAGCAGCGAAGAGTTACAAATCTGGTAAAAAATCATACACACCAAGTTCTGGTCAAAAGTCAAAAGTTGATTTGAACAAAAAAGATAGTAACGTGAATTCACAAAAAACAACAACAGATTCAAAAACAAAAGCAACAAACACAGCACCAAAAAGTAATAAAGGAAGCTTTATGAAAGGTTTATTACTAGGTGGTCTTGGTGGTTTACTAATGGGTAGCTTATTTGCAAATATGGGAGCTCTTGGTTCTGTATTAGCGTTTATGGTAAATATGTTAGTAATGGCTGGTATCGTAATGTTAGCAGTTCGTGCATTTAAATACTTCAAAGATCAACGTAAGAAAAAGGAAGATGAAGTGGCATGGAAACAATAAAAATTTCTGAACAAGAACTTATCAATGCGCTTTGTGTATATATCGCTGAAAAAAGACAAGTTGGTCCAGAAGAAGTTTTAGTTGAACTAATGTATGACGATGACTATGGTTTCTCTGCTGAAGTAGAGGTAAATGGCCGCAAACAAATTTTAATTCAAGCGAATTTAATCGAAGCACTACGCTTATTGCTTGACAGAGAATATAATGTCAATTCATTTGTAGCAAGATTACAACTTGAATTAGACGATGAAGAAGGCATTTACGCAATAGCAAAGTTTAATAATTCAGATGAGTAGAAAAAAGAGCTGTTGAGAGTAATCTCAGCAGCTCTTTTTAGTATGTGCATATGCTAGGGAATAATCACGCCAAATTTCATTCATTTTCCGTCTACCTTCATCAATCATCGGGTTAAATTGAATGGCAGCTTGTTGTCGTACGGCATGTACATGTTGGATCGCTTGTTGCAAGTGTTTTTCAACCGAATGAGATTTTGTATTTGCTTGTTGTACAATTGAATATCCAGCAACAGTTCCTTGTGCCATTGCAATTTTCCCGCTTTCAATGCCAGTTATATTGCCGGCTACAAATAAACCGGGAAGAGGGGTTTCCATTGTTTCGGAATGCAGTGGAACATGTCCGCCTAATTCCGGAATGTAACGGAAAGGACAGCCAGCTACAGCAGCTAACTCAGCAAGAGGGTATAAGCCACCAGCAATACAAACGAAGTCTGCCTCATATATTTGTTCCGATCCAGTTATGATGTTTCCTTTTGTATCAATATTAGCAACACGTACACCTTCAACTTGATCTGTACCGATAATTTCAAGAGCTGCTTTTCGGAGGTGAAGAGGTGTGCCATTTATTTTCATACCGTTATTTGGATAGAAGTTTAATCCAGCTTGTTTCGCCCAATTATATTTCATCAATCGACTACCTATACGTAATAAAGGTGACGGGGCAAGGTGTGCAGCATGTAATAGAGAGTTTAAAACTTCTTCTGGTTCACCAGCCTGTTGACTTAATTCACTTTTTTCAGGAAGTACGATATGTTCCACTTTAATACCCGCTAATTGTAATTCATTTAAAATAGCGAATGACAAAATGTTAGCACCAATAATTACTCCTTTTCGCCCAACTTGAACGCGATGTACATTTGTCATTACTTGGGCTGCTCCGATTGACATGACACCTGGAAGTGTCCAACCAGGAAGGGGGATAGAGTACTCAGCGGCTCCAGTAGCAAGTAAAACGAAAGGTGCTTCTAACGTACCGATATTCGTATGTACGAACCAAGAACTTTCATCTTTATCTAAATTATAGACGGAAATGCCACATCGAATATCAACTGAAAGTGATTGTGCTTCTTCGTGAAGACGTTTTGATTCTTCTATCCCGTTCCACCATTCTCCAGTAGGTTCTTGATGTAATTGACCGAGCAATCTTCCGCCAGGCTTTATGAATTCATCAATAACAATTACATTCAACCCAAATCGAGCGCAAGAGATAGAGGCTGATAAACCTGCTGGTCCAGCTCCGATAATAATGATATCGCTCATCGTTTTTTCACCATCTCTCTAACGATATTTGGATGCTGTTTGCCGCTATCAACTACCATATTTTCTTCTACAACGGTTAAACATGCTCGTACGTTCGTTTGATTGTTTACTGTGACGCGGCATTCAGAACAATGTCCAATATTACAGTAAATACCTCGCGGCGTCCCACTATCTTCATGCACTCTTAAATTTCTTATTCCGTTTGCGAGTAAAGCGGCCGCAATCGTTTCATGTTCATATGCTTCATATTGTTGCCCGTTAAATTGGAAAGTGATGCTTTTACTACTATTTAAACTCCCTAAAATAGGGTGATGTGTAATTCTATTCATTGATTTTCACCTACCGCTCCAAAGGTAACTGCGCGCACAGGTGGTTGATATTTTAATGGGATTTCATTAGTAGTTACGCCAGGATTTGCACTTTCAATCATTCGATCTATCATCATTCTACATGTGCGGCCACCGCAAAATCCCATGCCAGCACGTGTTCTTAGTTTTAATTCTCTTGCCGAGCATTTATATTCAGCAATTGTCGATTGAAGTTGACCGTATGTAACTTCTTCACATCGACAAACAATTAAGTGATCTTTATTCGTCATATGAATTCCTCCTCTAGTTCGGTTTGCACAAATTATTATGCAAAAACTATGCCAATATAAAGGAGGAAACGGTTATTGTAACCCAAGCTTTTTTAAACGGTTATATAAAGTGGCTCTCGTAACACCGAGTTGTTTCGCGCACTCTAATTTATTCCCATTTAAAATACGTAAAGCCCTCTCGATTACTTTTTTCTCATGTTCATCCATCTCTTCTTGTAAGGAGAGGATTGTATAATTGTTGCTGAGTAATAGGGAATGAGCCGTATGATTATCTAACGTTTCAGTTGTATGAAATGGTAAATATTCTTGTTTTATAATACCGTCAGTCGCAAATACGACAAGTCTTTCGACAACGTTACGAAGCTCGCGAATATTACCTGGCCAATTGTAATGAAGCAGTTCATGCATAATGCTTGAAGGTAAGTCACGAATTGGTCTGTTATAGTTGATTGAAAAATCGTTTAAGAAAGAGTAGGTTAATTCAATAATATCTTCACGTCTCTCGCGCAGCGGTGGAATATGCAAACTAACTACATTTAGGCGGTAGTATAAATCTTCTCGGAAGGTGCCTTTTCTCATTTCTTCTTGTAAATCACGATTTGTAGCAGCGATAATACGGAAGTCAATATTGATCTCTTTTTCTCCACCAACTCGGTAATATTTTCGTTCTTGTAATACACGCAATAGCTTTACTTGCATATCGAGCGGCATTTCTCCTATTTCATCAAGGAATAGTGTGCCGCCTTGCGCGAGCTCTATTTTACCTTTCTTACCTTTACTATTTGCACCAGAAAACGCCCCGCGCTCATACCCGAATAATTCACTTTCAAATAACGCTTCTGGAATGGCGCCGCAGTTAATTGAAATGAAAGGTGCCTTAGCTGCCTCACTAGCTTCATGTATCGCTTTTGCAAATACTTCTTTTCCAACACCACTTTCGCCAAGTATTAATACAGTTGATTTGACTGAACAAACCTTTCTAGCTAATTGTATTGTTCTTTGTATAACAGGGCTCTTTCCATTCATGGCAAGGAAAGGATCTGATTCATCTTTGTACTTTGCAACCTCTTGTTCTAAACGGTGCATTTCATGAGACATATTAAATAGTTTTTCATTAAGTGCGACTTGATTTGTAACATCTGTTTCTGAAACGACTGCTCCAATAATTTCATCGTTACAATACACTGGGTTTGAATTTATTAATACGAACAAATCTGGACGAGGTTGATGAAACTGAGCGATTATGCTTTTTCCGTCGTGTAATGATTGCAAAATTTCCAAATCTTTGTAGTCAAAAAAACGAGTGATAGGTTGTCCAATTATTTCATTATGATTGACTGAAAAAATTTTTTCGGCGCCATCTGTCCAAGTACGAACATGTTCTTTATCATCGATGACTGTAACAGAAGAATCCGTTGTTTGTATAACGGCGTTATAAAAAGATTGTAGTTCATAGTACGACTTAACTAGAAACGGAATGATCTGCTGAGTCGTTATACAGCATATAGGCTCTTTATTTTCGTTTATTATGATAACGACTATTTCATTGGAAAACGCGTCAATTAAAGCGGTGAATGAGTCATCTTCATATATTACTGCGCAGTTATATTCTTCTGTAGTAGATGAGCGGTAATAATACTTTTCGTTAACTTGCTGGGTATGTTGCAAGCTGTATGTATGATCAATTGATAAAGTTTTTAGAAATTCTTTTATTGTGGGAAATGAGAATGCCATATTGTCCTCCTGTTATGTATAAAAATTTTGACAGTGATAAAAAATAATACACCTATTTACGATAAATTTAAAATATTTTTACAAATAAAAATATTATTTATAAAAAGTGTATATATGTACAGTTGGCACGTCAATTGCATAAAAGAAAGTGAGGGATGAAAAAGAAAGAAGGGAGGGGTGCTACGTGAGGCACTGTGACGTTTTAATAATAGGTGGTGGTATTATAGGCTGTTCTATCGCTTATTACACATCAAAATACGGAAGAGACGTAACAATCATTGAAAAAGGAGAATTTGTCAGTGGGACGTCTTCACGGTGTGACGGGAATATTTTGGCTATTGATAAAGACCCAGGGTTTGATAGTCAAATGTCGTTAGTAAGTCAAAAATTAGTTACTGATTTAAGTGAAGAGTTAGAGCACTCATTTGAATATAGGGCGCCAGGAAGTATTCTCGTATGTGAGTCAGACGAAGAAATGGAAGCAGCGCAGCAATGGGTGAATCGTCAAAAAGAAGTTGGTTTACCGTTCCGAATGCTTGATAGGCAAGATATAAGAGAGGAATCGCCATTTTTTGCGGACGATTTATTAGGTGGTTTAGAATGCGCAACGGATTCGACTGTAAATCCATATCTCCTTGCTTTTTCACTACTTGCAGAATCGAAGAAATTTGGTACGAAAGCTTTTAATCATACGGAAGTAAAAGAAATGAAAAGAGATACAGATGGTTCCTTTATTGTAGAAACGACTAACGGGACGTTTAGTGCGAAGCAAGTGGTGAACGCAGCTGGTGTGTGGGCTCCGAAAATCGGAGAAATGTTGAATGTAAATATCCCAATTGAACCGAGAAAAGGGCATATTATAGTAGCTTCAAGGCAACAACACGTTGGTTGCCGTAAAGTAATGGAATTTGGTTATTTAATTTCTAAATTTGGCGGAAAACGAAAAGTGGATGCTTTAACTGAGAAATATGGGGTAGCTCTTGTGTTTGAGCCGACAGAAAGCCAAAATTTTTTAATTGGTAGTAGTAGAGAGTTTGTAGGTTTTCATACGAAGATAAACAACGAGGTTATTAAATGTATTGCAAACAGAGCAATTCGTTTTTATCCGAAAATGGCGGATATGATGGTGATTCGTTCATACGCTGGATTACGTCCGTGGACAGAAGACCATTTGCCAATCATTTCACGCGTGGAACATATCCCGAACTACTTTATAGCAGCGGGGCATGAAGGGGACGGCATTAGTCTTGCCGCAGTTACTGGGAAAGTAATTGAAGAGTTATTAAATGAAAAAGAAACAATCATTCCTATTGAACCACTTCGTTTGAGTCGTTTTACAGAAAGGGTGTTAAACGGATGAGGTCACAAAGAGTCTTTACGACAATTGATACACATACGGGCGGGAATCCAACGAGAACATTGATAAGCGGACTGCCAAAGTTAATTGGAGAGACGATGGCAGAGAAGATGTTACATATGAAAAAGGAGTATGACTGGATTCGCAAATTGTTAATGAATGAACCGCGTGGTCATGATGTAATGTCAGGAGCATTATTAACAGATCCATGTCATCCAGAAGCAGATATTGGTGTTATTTACATAGAAACAGGTGGATATTTACCGATGTGTGGTCACGATACAATTGGTGTTTGTACAGCTTTAATTGAATCGGGTTTAATTCCGGTAGTTGAACCAATTACTTCGTTAAAGTTAGACACGCCAGCCGGCTTAGTTGAAGTAGATATCTTTGTTCAAGATGGAAAAGCAAAAGAAGTTTCCTTCTGTAACATACCAGCTTTTTTACTGAAACATATTACTGTACAAGTCGAAGGAATTGGAACCGTAGAGGCCGATATTGCGTATGGAGGGAATTTTTATGCCATTATTGATGCGAAATCAGTAGATTTAGAGCTAGTACCAGAAAACGCATCTACAATCATCGATAAGGCAATTCATATTAGAAATATCATAAATGAGAAATTTGAAATCATTCATCCACAGTATTCGTTTATTAGGGGATTAACACATGTTGAATTTTATACAAATCCTACTCATGAAAGTGCGCATGTAAAAAATACAGTTGTTGTTCCGCCAGGAGGAATTGATCGCTCTCCATGTGGTACAGGAACATCAGCGAAGTTAGCTGTATTATACGCAAATCAAAAAATTAAAATGGATGAAGAGTTTATTCATGAGAGTATCGTTGGTTCTTTATTTAAAGGATGCGTCATAAATACGACATTTGTAGAAAATATTGAAGCTGTCGTAACGAAAATTACAGGTTCAGCTTGGCTTATGGGGATGCATAGATTTTTTTACAATGAAAAGGACCCACTGAAAGAAGGCTTTTTGCTAATTCCGCCGATGGAACATGAAACGGAGGATGTAAAATGAACATTCAAAAAATGTATACAGCAGTAGACGTACACGTAAATGGCGAGGCATTTCGTGTAATAAAAGATGTACCATGCAAGTTCTACTACAATTTAGAGCAATTAAACGAACAATTTTCAGGTGAATTAGCAGAAGAAATGAAGCTTTTATTAAATGAACCGCGTGGTTTTATTGGTTTAAATGGATGTATCGTCGTTCCTTCTATTCATACGGAAGTCGATGCAGCTGTAATATTTTTTAATCATGAAGGATCAATTCCTCTTCATTACGGAGGTATTGTCGCAGTCATAACGATGTTACTAGAAAGCGGGTATTTAAAAAAGAGAGAGACGAATCAATACACAATCGAAACGTTATCTGGCATATTCTCAGTCTATGCGTATGTAGAGAATGATGAAGTTGTATCTGTTTCGTTTGAAAGTAAACTATGTTATATGATTGAGAAAAATTTACAAGTTGGTAATATAAGTTACTCTCTCATACAGGCAGATAAAGTATACGCAGTTGTAGAAAAAGGTGCGTATTCGCCAGAAATTCGTATTGAAAGCATTTCAGAATTGAAAAAATGGGGAGAAGCTACACTTCAAGCTATACAAAAACAGTCACTTATAAAAAGACTTATTTTAGTAGATTCCACGCAAAAAGAAAAGAACCATATAAAGTCGATTACATTTCATGAAGATAACTTTATCGTACGTTCGCCAGGGTTTGTCTCTACTATTGTGTCCTTTGTTCATACATTATTTAAAAATGATTATATAGCGGATAAACCTTTTAAAAATGAAAGTATTTTTAATAGCTTTATAACAGTGGAACAAGTGAAGAAAGAAGAACAAGGCTACATTTTTCGATTTGAAAGTAGAGGATTTATTACAGGGATGCAGACGTTCCTATTAGACCCTACAGATCCGTTTCCGACAGGATTTTTATTAAAATAAAAAGGTAAAGGGAGAGATAAATATGAAAAAAATTAAAGGGGCATTTCCAGTATTAATCACACCGATGGATGAGTTTCAAGAAATTAATTGGAACGGTGTAAAACAAAACGTAAACTACTTTATTGAGCAAAAAGTAGCTGGGATTATTATTAATGGAAGTACAGGAGAGTTTGTTAGTTTATCAAAAGAAGAACGATTTAAAATGGTAGAAACAGTATTAAAAGAAGTTGATGGGCGTATCCCAGTTATTGTTGGAACTGCAGCAGAAACGACGAAAGAGACGATTGAATATACGAAACATGCAGAAGCGAATGGAGCAGATTGTGTATTAATTATAAACTCATACTATTGTAAACCGAAAGAAGAGGAAATTTATTTTCACTTTAAAGAAATCTCAAACGCTGTAAATATACCAATTATGTTATACAATAACCCGTTTACATCTGGTGTTGATATGAGTACAGAGCTCATGCTACGTATTGGAAAAGAATGTGAAAATGTTACACATATTAAAGAATCAAGCGGAGATATTCGAAAAGCTAGAGATTTAGTACGACAAGGTGAAGGTGCTTTTCAAGTATTCTGTGGATCTGAAGATTTAGTTATGGAATCTTATTTAGTTGGTGCGACGGGATGGGTTTCAGTGGCAGGAAATATCGTACCGGGACTTGTTACGAAAATGTATGAGCATTTCCAAAATGGTGAATTAGAAAAAGCTTGGGAAATAAACGATGCGATTTTACCACTTTGTGAGTTTCTTGAAGGGTCTGGGAAATATGTACAAATCGTTAAACGCTCAATGGAATTACACGGGCAAGCCGGGGGACCTTCTCGTTATCCGAGACTCGGACTAACTGAAGAAGAAGATCAAAAACTTCAAATGATTATTTCAAAAATTGCAGCTCATGCAGCTGTTTAAATAAGGAGGAGATCATATATGTTAACGACAAACATTGAGCTGAGACCAAAAGTGAAAGCGTTTTTAAATGAAGAAATTAAAATGTTTATTAATGGTGAATTTATCCCTTCCATTAGCGGAAAGACATTTGAGACATACAATCCAGCAACAGAAGATGTTCTGGCTGTCGTAAGTGAAGCGCAAGAAGAGGATGTTGATGTCGCAGTAAAAGCAGCAAGATCTGCATTTGAATCAGGACCTTGGGCAGAAATGACTACTGCTGAAAGAGCGCATCTTATTTATAAATTAGCAGACTTAATTGAAGAGAATGGAGAAGAATTAGCACAGTTAGAAGCTTTAGATAACGGGAAACCATATCAAGTAGCACTGGATGATGATATTGCAGCGACTGTAGAAAACTATCGCTATTATGCGGGATGGGCTACAAAAATTATCGGGCAAACAATTCCGATTTCAAAAGATTACTTAAATTACACACGTCATGAACCTGTTGGGGTTGTAGGTCAAATTATCCCTTGGAATTTCCCACTCGTCATGTCTTCTTGGAAAATGGGAGCTGCATTAGCAACAGGTTGTACAATTATATTAAAACCAGCAGAACAAACGCCTTTATCGTTATTATATACAGCGAAACTCTTTAAAGAAGCAGGTTTTCCAAACGGTGTCGTAAACTTTGTGCCAGGTTTCGGCCCTGAAGCGGGAGCTGCAATCGTAAACCATCATGATATTGATAAGGTAGCCTTTACAGGTTCAACTGTTACAGGGAAATATATTATGCGTCAATCTGCAGAAACAATTAAACATGTAACATTAGAACTTGGTGGTAAATCACCAAATATCATTTTAGAAGACGCTGATTTAGAAGAAGCGATTAACGGTGCATTCCAAGGCATTATGTATAATCATGGCCAAAATTGTAGTGCCGGTTCTCGCGTGTTCGTTCACCGAAAACATTACGAAACAGTCGTAAATGAATTAGTGAAAATGGCGAATAACGTGAAACTTGGAGCAGGTATGGAGAAGGAAACGGAAATGGGGCCACTTGTATCTAAAAAGCAACAAGAGCGTGTGTTACATTACATTGAACAAGGAAAAGCAGAAGGCGCTACTGTTGCTGCGGGTGGTGAACGGGCATTTGAAAAAGGATATTTTGTACAGCCAACAGTATTCACAAATGTTACTGATGATATGACAATTGTGAAAGAAGAAATTTTTGGACCAGTTGTCGTTGTACTTCCATTTGATTCAACAGAAGAGGTCATCGAAAGAGCAAATCGCTCTTCATACGGACTCGCTGCGGGCGTATGGACACAAAATATTAAAACAGGACATCAAGTTGCCAATAAATTAAAGGCAGGAACAGTATGGATTAATGATTATAATTTAGAAAATGCAGCGGCACCATTTGGTGGCTTTAAACAATCTGGTATCGGTCGTGAGTTAGGTTCTTATGCACTTGATAACTATACAGAAGTGAAAAGTGTTTGGGTAAATATAAAGTAATAGAGAGTCTAACTGTTATTAAATAGAGGGATGAAATAATGAGAAATACGGGCAACTGTAAGGTTTAATAATAGTTGTCCGTTTTCTTATATATAAAATAGTTTTCAAAAGAATGTTAAGGGGGATTTGGATGGAGCAATTAGTAGAGTGGTTAGTAGGGCAAGTATGGAGTATTGGGTTAGTTGTTTTTGCATTAGGAGCAGGTGTGTATTTTACAATTGCCACTCGCTTTCTGCAAATTCGTTATTTTAAAGAGATGATTAAACTATTATTTGAAGGGAAGAGCTCGGAGACGGGAATTTCATCCTTTCAAGCATTTTGTTTAGCCTTATCAGGTAGGGTTGGAATAGGTAATATCGCAGGGGTGGCGACAGCTATCGCTTTTGGCGGACCTGGAGCTGTATTTTGGATGTGGGTAATGGCACTTTTAGGAGCAGCGAGTGCATTTGTTGAATCAACATTATCTCAAGTATATAAAAGTAAAGTCGGAAACGAATACCGCGGTGGTACACCATATTTCATTGAAAAAGGCCTGAAAATGAAATGGTTTGCAGTCATTGTAGCGGTCGTTGTAACACTTTCATATGGTGTTTTACTACCAGGTATTCAATCTAGTAGTATCGCAGTCGGTTTTGAAAACTCTAATGGCATTAGCAAATATATAACTGGTATATTGTTAGTCGTATTATTAGCAGCCATCATTTTTGGCGGCGTAAAGAGAATTGCTGGCGTTTCGCAAATGCTTGTTCCATTTATGGCAATAGGTTATGTAATTGTTACATGTATCGTATTACTTGCGAATGTAACAGAAATTCCAAGTATGTTCGCATTAATCCTCTCTAGTGCTTTTGGTGTAAATGAAATGTTTGGCGGAATTGTCGGTGCAGCAATCGCGTGGGGAGTAAAGCGCGCTGTATTTTCAAATGTTGCTGGTGTTGGAGAAGCGACGTATAGCTCCGCTGCTGCGGAAGTATCCCATCCTGCAAAACAAGGGCTAGTTCAAGCGTTTTCTGTATATATCGATACTATTGTTGTATGTACAGCGACAGCTCTTATGATTTTAATAACAGGTATGTATAATGTTATACCGGAAGGGAAAAGTGCTATTGTAAAAAATATAGGGAATGTTGATGCAGGTCCGATCTATACGCAACAAGCAGTTGAAACTGTTATGACAGGGTTTGGACCATTATTCATTTCAATCGCAATCTTCTTCTTCGCATTTACAACATTACTCGCATACTACTATATTGCTGAAACGACACTTACTTATTTAGATCGTGAGCTTAAACATAGCTGGTTAAAACCAGTTTTAAAAATTGGATTTTTAATTATGGTTTACATTGGTAGCATAGAATCAGCGTCGCTTTTATGGAATCTTGGAGATTTAGGAATCGGTAGTATGGCATGGTTAAATTTAATCGCGATTTTACTACTAAGTAAAATCGCATTAAAAGTGTTAAAAGATTATGAAGCACAGAAAAAAGAAGGAAAAGATCCCGTGTTTGATCCTAGAAATGTAGGAATTGAAGGTTTAACATTTTGGGAAGAGAGAAGTAAAGAGATTAAAAGGAAAAACTATAAAGAACAATCAGTAGTAGATGATAGCCTAAAATTATAAATAAAATAAACCGAATATTCATTTTATTTAGAGAGGTATATTGCCTTCTGTTCATCACATACTACAATAGGTACACATAATTGGAATGGGGGTAATAATAAGATGGAACACGAACAACATAGTTCAGTAAATGATGTTCTACATCATTATAAAGAAGGAATCGGTATGTTTACAAACCAAATTCCTGAAATTGCTGAAACATATAATGCATTCACGCAAGCTTGTTTTCAAGAGGGTTCTTTAACAAAAAGAGAAAAACAACTTATTGCATTAGGAATTAGTCTAGCAACACAAGACGAATACTGTACTATTTATCATACAAAAGGTTGTCTTGATCAAGGATGCTCAGATAAAGAAATTCTGGAAGCATGTGGTGTATCAGCAGCATTTGCTGGTGGAGCTGCAATGAGTCAAGCTGTAACTTTAGTACAAGAGTGTTTAAGTGAACTGAAAAATCAAAAGCATTGAATAGAAAAGAACGTTTTAAACTTTATGTTTAAAACGTTCTTTTACGTGAGATTAAATTTGAGTATGAAAATTATCTGGTATGTGATGTAAGAAATTAAGAATTTTAAATTTAGTGGGAATGAGAAATCACACCCTTTATTTAGTTTTAAGATTTTCTAAAAAGTTTTAATTGTTTCATATAATCAATAGCTTTTGTTTTGTTCTTTTGTTTACATACATATTCGAATTCATTCTTATCTCGATAATAACTATTCATCATGTCTTCTGTTACAATTCCATCGGAAATAGCTTTTTTAATTGCACAGTGTGGTTCGTTTGTATGAGAGCAGTTAGAAAATTTGCATCTCTTACATATCGCCTCGATATCTTCATATCCAAGATCAAAGTTACCCTCTTGATTTATTAAGTCAAATCCTATTTTGCTAATGATTAATCCCTCCAATTTTTAATGAATTCTTTAGAAGTAAGCATACAGATTTTATCGTTTTTTTAGTTGTATGTAATTTAACATTCCATATTTTTATAAATCGATTTCTCTACGTCAGGAAGGACTCTGTATATGCTCTTACCGATTAAAGATTCTAATTCATTCTTAATTGTATAGAAACCTTTCCAATGTAAAGAAGAATGAGAGGTTGTTCCATGTCGTAAACCAACTGAAATCAATCTTTTTTCAAGAGTAGTAAAGCCTTCCGCATCAGCAAGTGCGTCACAAAGGGTAATGACCTTATTGTATAAGTCGTAGTCGCTATTTTCATTTAATATTTCAATTAATCGGCTTTTCATATAATCAGGAACAAGGGCCCACTCGGCTGCTATATCTAAATGCTCATTTTTGCATGGGAATGAATGTGTTACGCAAATAATCGCGTTTCCTTTATACCCTAAATTATTCATATACATATAACCATCATAGGAATGAATAACAGATTTAGTAAAACCTTTATACCTTCCTATATCATGCAGGAGGGCAGCATTATATGCTATGTCAGCATTTAGGTCATAATGCCCATTATTAATAAGTTCTACAACTATCTTTTCAGTTGCAAGAGCAACATTAATTGAATGTTCGAACCACGGACCTGGGTTTTGTTCATATGCCCACTCGAGAAGTTCTCTTGCATATGTCCTATCTAATATATACTTCATATAAGTATCCTTTCTCTAAAAAATTGTACCTTAAATAATTTCATCTAAGTAACCTGTTATTCCTTCTTTAAAACTTGGTACAATGGAACAAAAGGGGGATTAGTAATGCAAAATGTAGTAATTGAAGAAATTAAGCAAATAAAAGATGATGTGGAAGAGCTTTCTAAACTTTTGAAAACGGTTGTAGATGATGGGGCGTCAATTGGTTTTTTACCTCCACTGGAACAAATAGAATCAACAAAGTATTGGGAAACTGTTTTAGCACCAGAAGTGTTCTTGTATGTTGCAAAAATAAATAATGAAGTGGCAGGGAGTATTCAATTACATTTAGTTACAAAGCCTAATGGGATTCATAGAGCCGAAATTTGCAAATTAATGACTCATCCAAATTTTAGACGTAATGGCATTGGACGTTTACTTATGCAAAAAGCAGAGGAGCGAGCAAAGCAAGAAAATAGGTCTCTTATAGTGCTAGATACGAGAGAAGGAGACCCTTCTAATAGATTGTATAAATCATTAGACTATAAAGAAGTTGGAAAAATACCAGAATATGCAATTTCTCCGAGTGGTGATTTGGATGCCACAGTTATTTATTATAAAGTTTTATAAGTTATGATTAAAAAGCTATTATGCTAAAAATAATAAACTCTGATTTTTAACACCGCCTATATTTTTATAGCGGTGTTATTTGAATGTATCAATAATATTTATTTCAAGTACTTAATGAATTTGAGAAAGTTTTTAGAGGGTTCTTTTAGTTACGTACCTCGACTTATAATGAATGTAGAGAAGATGACTAGGCAACTATAGTTATTTTCGCTTTATTATGGGAAAGGGGATGACGGGATGAAAACGAAAGGTTTACAGAAGGCGAAGAAAGTTATATTAAGTGGTGGTATATTACTTACGGGATTGTTAACTTTCGGTTTTGCAGAAAAAGCTTCAGCTCATGGATATGTAGAATCACCAGCGAGCCGTTCTTATTTATGTAAGCAAGGGGTAAATGTAAATTGCGGTCCAGTTCAATATGAACCGCAAAGTGTAGAAGGAATAGGTGGATTTCCTCTATTAGGACCTTCTGATGGACAAATTACAGG
The DNA here is from genome assembly GCF_019656175.1 of Bacillus sp. BML-BC051. Lineage (NCBI taxonomy): Bacteria > Bacillati > Bacillota > Bacilli > Caryophanales > Bacillaceae > Bacillus > Bacillus sp. BML-BC051. The sequence goes on along the minus strand of NZ_BPLI01000004.1, from coordinate 54,932 downwards.
AGCTGGCCATTTCCCTGCTTTAGACGTTCAAACAGTTGATAGGTGGAAGAAAGTTACGTTAAACGGCGGCGCGAATACATTTAAGTGGAAATTAACCGCACCTCATAGTACGAAAGAATGGAAATACTATATTACGAAAAAAGATTGGAATCCAAATAAGCCTTTAACAAGATCTGATTTAAATTTAGTACCGTTTTATGTAAAAAATGATGGCGGGGCTAGACCAGGAACTTCGGTAACACATGAAGCAAACGTACCAACTGATAGAAATGGGTATCACCTTATTTTAGCTGTGTGGGAAATTGCAGACACTGGGAATGCATTTTATCAAGTTATAGATGTTAACCTTGTAAATAACGGTTTAGCATCAAATTTTCCGCTAAATCATGTAGTGCAAGCTCCTAGCCTATTTTAAATAAAATATACATTTTGATCATCTAATTCATTTTAGATGATCTTTTTTTACGAAAAACGATGAAAAATATAGAAGAAAGTGCAATTATTTATAAAAAATTATGCTTTAAATATTGTCATATTTGCTTCTTTAAGATATCCTTTTCATGAAGAGGTGGAAAACATGGAAAAAGTACTAGTTTTCGGGCATAAAAACCCAGATACAGATGCAATTTGTTCTGCAATTGCATATGCAGAATTGAAAAAAGAATTAGGAATGAATGCTGAGCCTGTACGTTTAGGCGAAATCAGCGGTGAAACTCAATTTGCGTTAGACTATTTTAAAGTAGAAGGACCGCGTTTTGTTGAGACAGTAGCAAGCGAAGTGGACAACGTTATTTTAGTTGATCATAACGAGCGTCAACAAAGTGCTAACGATATCGAATCTGTTCGTGTGTTAGAAGTTATTGACCATCACCGTATTGCTAACTTTGAAACAAGCGATCCTATTTACTACCGTTGTGAGCCAGTTGGTTGTACAGCTACAATCTTAAACAAAATGTACAAAGAAAACGGCGTTGCAATTCGTAAAGAAGTTGCAGGTTTAATGTTATCTGCAATCATTTCAGATTCTTTACTATTCAAGTCTCCAACTTGCACAGAGCAAGACGTAGCGGCAGCTCGTGAATTAGCAGAAATCGCTGGTGTAGATGCTGATAGCTACGGCTTAGAAATGTTAAAAGCTGGTGCTGACTTAAGCGGAAAAACAATGGAGCAATTAATCTCTCTTGACGCTAAAGAATTCCAAATGGGTAATGCGAAAGTTGAAATCGCACAAGTAAACGCTGTTGATACAAACGACGTTCTAGTACACCAAGCGGAACTTGAAAAAGTTATCTCTGCAGTAGTAGAAGAAAAAGGTTTAGACCTATTCTTATTCGTTGTAACTGATATCTTAACTAACGATTCTGTCGGTCTTGCGATCGGTAAAGCAGCAAAAGTTGTTGAGAAAGCATACAACGTATCTCTAGAAAACAACACTGCTACTTTAAAAGGTGTTGTATCTCGTAAAAAACAAATCGTACCAGTATTAACAGAAGCATTCCAAGCTTAATAGTATTGAGTATGGTTTAACAAAAAGGACAAGTAGTCAGATTGGCTACTTGTCCTTTTTATCTATAAAAAAACAGAAAATTTAAAATGGGGGATTGTGTATGCTTAAAGATTTAGAAAGTAAATTACAGTCACTTTTAGAGCGAAATATTACTTCTGTTTCAGAATTAGAGCGTTGGCTTTTGGAGGAATTGCGTGTAAACGCTGAAGTAGAAGAGGAGATAACAAGTAGTTTAATCGCCATGTATAGAGATACAAATGACAGAAATATACGTGATTTACATATGTATAATCAAAATACAATTCAACCACTTTTAAAAAGATACAATGCAAAATTTGACCAGAAATTTAGAGAGTGTCCATTTTCTAATTTATTAGATGAGCAGAAATATGGATTTATGAAAAAATCAAGGGTAGTAAAAAGTAAAATGTTTAATGAAAAGAACATTGCTCTCTCCATTAAAGAGCAAGAACTTATTACGAAATATAGAGAAATAATGTCTAACATATCTATTAATTGGGAAGGTGAGCAAAAGACGTATGCATACGTAAAAGCAAAGCTAGATAACCCCAATAGAGCTATTCGCAAAAAAGCTTGGTACGCTTTATGTGAAGCGAGAAGTGTAGTGAAAATAGAAATAGATTGTATTATGAATGGACTCGTACAATTACGGAATGACATTGCTTTACATGCAGGATTTAATAATTATAGTGAATATGCTTTTAAACAAAAAAATAGAGACTATAGTATTGAAGAGTGTTATAAACTTCATGAATCTATAGAAAAGTATGTTGTACCAATTTGGAAACAGTTAGGAAGTCTTTCTAAAAAGAATCTCGGTGTAAAAACGTATCGCCCTTGGGATCTAACGCCTTGTAATTTACCAAAAGCCCCATTTCAAAATACCGTTGATTTATTGGATGGGGTGGAAGAAATGTTTCGGAAGACTGATTTATATTTTTATGAGAAATTTATTCATTTAAGGAAAGCTGGATTCATTGACGTAGAAGAACGTGAAAATAAAGCTCCAGGAGCCGCTTGTTTTACCTTGCCTCATAGTAAAGAGGTTTTTGTGTATTCTAATTTTAGTCCATCATTTTATGCAATTAATGCACTCATACATGAAGTAGGGCATGCGTTTCATTTTTATAGACAATTTAACAATGATAGTAGCATGCAGGAAAGATATCTTCGTGAAGAAGTGGCTGAGCTTTATTCCCTTAGTCTTGAGTTGCTAGTAATGGATAAGCTGGATATCTTTTATAAGCAAGAGGATGAATATAAAGAAGTGCAGCGCGTACAATTATATCGTGCTTTGTCTCTGTTAATGTCGTCAATTGCAGGAGATGTATTTCAGCACTGGCTCTATACAAATCCAAATCATACACCAGAAGAACGTGATAAGAAATACGCTGAAATATGCAAAAGGTATCAATATTCATCAGTCGATATTACAGGATTAGAGAATGAAATCGGTGCAAGCTGGTTAGAGTCATTTCACTATGTTCAGTTTCCTTTTTATCAAATTGAATACGCCATTGCACAAATAGGAGCAATGCAATTGTTTCAAGTTTATCGGAAAGATCCAGAAAAAGCGATTGCTTTCTTTAAAGAGGGAGCGAGTGCAGATTGGAATTTAACTATACAAAAAATATATGAAAAAACAGGTGTCACGTTTGATTTTTCGGAAGAAAGGATAGAAAGTACTGCAAGTGTAATTTTTGATCTGATTCATGAATTAAAATAAGGATAGCATTAGCTATCCTTACAACTGTTTATTCGTAGACTTTTTCCTGTTTATATAAAATGTAATAATAGCTGCAATGATGAAAATAGGTATGGCATACGCTTGCCCAACAAACAATTTCCAGCCAACATGATTATAACCTTCAGATGCTGGAGCAATCATAGCGATTATGCAAACAATAATATAGAGTACTAGTGCAGGGATTATATTTTTCATTTGTTCACCTCCCTTTCATAAAATCATCACATGTATATTTATATAATACATTATAGTTTAAAAAAGATATATACTTTTCTAACATTTATGTAAATAAAAGGATTGTTTTTAAGTGGAATAGAATAGGTGTATGTAGAATGATATAGGGGTGTTACATATAATGAACAATATATTAAATCGAATAAAGAAAGATGTAAATATAGAATTATTGAATACGCTATGGCCTGGTTTCAATAGGACTGCATTTGCATTATATAATGATGAGCATGTGTATGTATTTCATCATCCATTATTTTTGAAAGATGATAGTGAGTATGCCGTTATAAAGTGGGATGAACAATTTAAGGGTGATACATTTATCCTATTCAAAGATTATCCGACTGCCATCGTTAATATGAATAGATATAAAGATTATGAAAGTTTATTTGCGATTTTGGTGCATGAACTTTTTCATTGCTATCAATATTTGAATAAAGAAAGTAGATTTCCAAATGAATCTTTAGGATTTCAATATTCTATAACAGAAGAAAATATAGAATTGCGAAATAAAGAGCGAATTTGTTTATATAATGCTGTGCACTGTAAGTCACAAGCTGAGAAAAATAATTATATTAAGCAATTTATTGAATTAAGAGAACAAAGAGCTCATTTTATAAAAGAAGAGTTTATAACTTATGAGTGTATGGTTGAAAGTATAGAGGGACCTGCTTGGTATGTTGAAATGAACGCCCACATTGCAGTATGTAAAAATGATGAAAGCGAAACATTACGAAAATATAGCAGACTTATTTTAGATACATATGATGCTAATTATAACATTAGGAAGAGCTGCTATAGCTCAGGAATGCTTTTATGTTTATTATTAGATGAAATCCATCCTGAATGGAAAACGAACTTCTTTAATAGTGATAAATCGTTATATGCTTTTTTAAAACAAAATATTAATGTTGTTTTAAGTTTAAATAATGAATTTGCAATAAGCAAAGAAACGAAGCAAATCCTTCATTTTGTTCAAAACGAAAGAGACAAGGAATTTAAACAATTTTATAAGGAAAAAGGATATCATTTGTATATTGTAGGGAATATACAATTAAATTCGTTTAATCCAATGAATGTAAAATTAAGCAAAAATAAAGCGTTACATAAAACCTTTTTAAGTGTACGTATACATAATAAAACATATATGATAAATCAACCTGTTTTAGCATCTTTTGAAGAAGATTTTAAAAATATGACACAAGTTCATATTATAATGAATGAAAAGCCGATAGAAACAAATAATGGTTGGAATGTAGTGGGTGTTGGTGATATAGAAGCTGAGTATGAAGAAGAAGAGAATTCTATATTTTTATATTTAAAAAGTTAGAAGTGAGGTAAGAAATAAAGATGAAAAGGTTATGCATAATTCCATGCGGAAAAAAGAAAATTTGGGATAAGTATCCGGATTACGGACCGATGGAGGCAAAAGATGTATATATTAGCCCGTTCGGAAAAGCATGTCAGGCGTATGCAACTATGTTTTTTGAGAATTGGGTTATATTATCGGCGAAGCATGGATTTTTAAGACCAAATGATATTGTACTAGGAAACTATAATCTTGCCTTCGATTCAAAGAGCGATGAAATTATTTGTATGGAACAATTAAAACAACAGATGATTGAAAAAGACTTGCTTCAATTTGATGAAATTGTTTTACTTGCAGGCAAGAAGCATAAGAAAGTAGTGACACAATTATATCCAGGAGAAATCATTACATACCCGTTAGCGGGGTGTAAAGGAATTGGGTATATGTTGCAGAGATTGAAGCGGGCAGTGGAGGCGCAGAAGGAAGTATAGGGATAAATTAGTAATATAGATTCAAATTATACCAAATGAATACATTTAAAATAGACTAGTAAACAAGCCTTTTTCGTTTTTAAGCATAGAATATGATGAACGCTATAGAGGGGAGAGTCATATTCATGTGTAATAATTGTGGTTGTAGACGTAGAGATTGTAATAGATTTTGGGATGATTTAATGTTTGGAAGATGTAGACGTAGAGATTGTGATGATTGTGGTTGTAGACGTAAACGTGACTGTGATTGTGATGATTGCCGTCGTAATCGTAAACGTGACGACGATGATGATAAATGTCGTAAGTGGTAATATTTTTAAAAGAGTACTTTGAAGTAAAGTACTCTTTTTTTGTATGAACCTTTTAAATTCCATCTTGAACAGATTTTTTTACAATTTCCCACGTGTCTTGTTTTTTTATCTGTATAGCTACATTAGTTCCGGTAGACTCCGTATAAAAGATATATCCATTGTTTTCATCCACATATGTTAATGGTTCACCTATGCAATCTCGCGCACAAGAAGTATTAATTAGCTCGATTAATGATAGTTCGCTCGGATCGGTTTTACTTGTATCTATAATAGTGTCAAGATCTGTTTTACGATAACCTTGTAAGTTCACATGGAAATTCTGTTCAATTTCTCCTGTAATACTAGTATTCATTACTTCAACTGAATTTTTCTTTTCTTGAAGAAAGCCGTTTTCATAAAGAAATTTTGTATATCCAAGCCATCCAATTAAAACTAGCATAATAAACATACTAGATATTTTAAGTGTTCGAAGCCGTTTACTAACAATCGTTTCTGAGTATTTCATTCAGTTTAATCCTCCAATGTTTTTAATTAAAAATATGCCTAGATACATACTTTTAGAAGAAGGATAGAACTTAACGAGTTCTAAATTCAAAAAAAGAAAGCATCCGAAGTTAGATGCTTTCTTTTGTGCGTATTTTTCACTATCTGTTTGTTACTTGTTTCATAAGTGGTCTTATTTCTTTAACGGGTGGTTTTTTATCATAGGCATCAACGTAAGAGAAATAGTAATTTAAGTTTCTGAGAAGTCCTTTTCCTATTTTAGCGCTTAAGAATGGAAATACTTGTCCAGTATAATCGTCGAGGGATTTACAGTAGTATTTTTCATCTAAATATATACTGTATTTACATGTTAGTTCTACTAACGAGTTACCTTCATCATCAATTACTTCCTTAGAATCAATAATGTCTATTAATGCGAATTTTTCATTTAGATAAACTTTCTTTTTTTTCTCGTGTTTATTTGTAAGAATAAATACGAGACCAATTGCGTTAATCAAACTGTTTCCTCCTATAAAAAACGGATATAAATAAAATATATCGATATACGTTAAATGTAAAGAGGAGAGATGAAATATCATTGATAGAAAGTTTTATAAGCCGATTTGTTTTTTCAAATCGGCTTATTGTTATTGAAACACTTGTGGGAATTGTTTTACGATTGCGTTTGTTATCATGTCGGCCATTTCTAATGCTTCCTTTTCAATTTTATCGTATAGTTTTACGCTTGCTTCAAAATCTTTATTTAGGAAGGCAACTGCTTCCGCTTTTGTTAAGGCTAAATGTTTATAAAACATTTTTCGGAATGCTTCTTTTTCTATATACGGGTTGATACTAGTAAGAAACGCCACAATTTCATCACCGTTAGCGTACCATTTCTTCTCTATAGCGGCAGTGGCATTTTGGTCACCAGCTTTTGCGGCTTTAACAAGATCCGCTGCAATTACTAAGTGGTCTTTAATTAATGCACTATATTTTTTTACAGCATCCTCACCATAGAATGGTTCAAGTGATAGTCCCATATGTGTTGCGTTTTGAAGAAGCCGCCCAACTGTAACGTTAACGTCTGGTAAATTAAAGACAATACTTATAATAGCTAATCTCGTCCAAGCAACATGTTGTTCCCATAAAGAACGCATATAACCTTTTAAAAAGTTCTCGTTTTTACTAATTCGGTAATTACGTACAGATGTATCAAAGTGTACATAAGGGTTATGATAGGGGGAGTAATACGATTGCCAATAAGAATACATAAACGGTAACACTCCTTTGAACATGTATAACTCAAAGTATGTTGGGAATTTATTTTTAGTTACGTGTCCTAGATTAATTTCAAAAATTGATGTGGAAGATGATGAAGAATTTCATTGTGGTATATATGAATAAAATGAATATAAAGTAAAAGAGGCTCTGCAAGGGAAGTTGCAGAGCCACAAAGGGTATTGCCGAGATGTCGGACTCGACTACGTAATATTATCATAAAATTCTTTTAAAAAAACCTGGTAAATGTGTCCAAATCAAAGTGGGTCTTTAATAAAGTCAAAGGGATCCGCTTCCCGCAGCAGATCCCATTAACTAGATAATGTTGATGAGCAAAAAACTCATCTGGAGTACTTTTATTGTAACAAGTGAAATTTGTTTTATGTATTGAGAAAAAAAGAATTCCTTCAATAAATGTTTAGAACTTATATTTTACTTCTAGTTATTATCATCATTTGTTGTGAGTGGAGTATGGTTATAAAATGGAGAAAAGACTTGCAAGCATTTATAAGTGTACTGAAATATATAATATTCAAAAAAAAGACCTGCTGATATAGGCAGGTCAACTTAAGGGATTTATAAAAGCAGAATATTTCATATGATAACAGCTGTATTGTAGTAAGTCTATAAGGTTTATATTGAGAAAATATTTGTGAATGATATATTTCATACACGTATTAACGTTTAAAAAGTTGAGAAAGAAAATGAAAAAGCTTTTTATAAGAAAATAATGGCTGGTATTTATAATACGATTCATATTTCCACGCATCATGATTCGAGAATTGTAGTTGGTTCGGTACTGTTTTCTGTTTGATGGAACTAATATTCTGCTGTTTCATATAGTAACCTCCTGAATTCATATGTATAAGATTAGTAGTATTCAAGAAAGAGTAATAAAATGTATATTTATTTTGTAATTCGTTTTATATGTGCTTTATTTATGTTTTAAAATTTATAAACATAAATCACCATTAAAACACCGTTACTAACCAACCTTTAAAACGTAGAGAAGCGTAAAATAATGAAAAAGCAAGCTGTTAGTCGTGTATTCATCACTTTCAAGACGCTTAAGTAATGATATAATAGGAATAGATGAAAGATATAGAAAAGCAGGTGACTCTTTTTTGTTTACAAAAGCACAAGAACTTTTAGCGTCTTATTTCGGTTATTCGTCATTCCGAAGAGGACAAGATGAAACAATTAAAAATGTATTAGATGGGAAAGATACAGTTTGTATTATGCCTACGGGCGGTGGTAAGTCAATTTGTTATCAAATTCCCGCATTAGTATTCGAAGGAACGACATTAGTTATTTCACCTTTGATTTCACTTATGAAAGACCAAGTAGATACATTAGTACAAAACGGTATTTCAGCTACTTATATTAATAGTTCTATTTCTATTACAGAAGCAAATCAACGAATTCAATTAGCGAAACAAGGTCATTATAAGTTACTTTATGTGGCGCCTGAGCGTCTTGATTCAATGGAGTTTGTTGACCAACTTATCGATATGAAAATCCCGATGATTGCAATTGATGAGGCGCACTGTATTTCGCAGTGGGGACATGATTTCCGTCCAAGTTATTTACATATACATCGCATATTAGATTATCTTCCAGAAAAGCCGCTCGTATTAGCATTAACTGCTACGGCAACACCACAAGTTCGTGAAGATATTTGCAACACGCTTGGAATTAATCAAGAAAATACGATTATGACAACGTTTGAGCGCGAGAACTTATCATTTTCTGTTATTAAAGGACAAGATCGTCATGCATATTTAGCGGATTATATTCGTCAAAATCAAAAAGAATCTGGGATTATATATGCAGCTACTAGAAAAGTAGTTGATCAATTGTATGAGGATTTAATGAAGGCGGGCGTTTCGGTATCAAAATACCATGCTGGTATGAGTGATACCGATCGAAATGAGCAGCAAGAACTCTTTTTACGTGATGAAGTGAGTGTAATGGTAGCGACATCTGCATTTGGGATGGGGATTGATAAATCGAATATTCGTTACGTAATCCATTATCAACTGCCAAAAAATATGGAAAGTTATTACCAAGAAGCAGGACGTGCAGGACGTGACGGATTAGATAGTGCATGTATATTGTTATATTCTTCTCAGGATGTGCAAGTACAGCGCTTTTTAATTGATCAATCGACTGGAGAATCTCGTTTTTCAAATGAACTTGAAAAGCTGCAAAATATGACTGACTACTGTCATACAGAACAATGTTTACAATCATTTATTTTGCAATACTTTGGAGAAGAGCCGAAGGAAGATTGTGGACGCTGCGGTAATTGTACGGACGACCGCGAAAGTATCGATGTGACGAGAGAATCACAAATGGTTCTATCTTGCATGATTAGAACGAACCAACGATTTGGTAAACAAATGATTGCACAAGTTTTAACTGGATCTAAAAATAAGAAAGTTATTGAATTTAATTTTCATACGTTACCAACATACGGATTACTATCAAATCGTAGCGTAAAAGAAGTTAGTGAATTTATTGAGTTTCTAATTTCCGATGAATTAATTGCCGTTGAACATGGTACGTATCCGACATTAAAAGTAACGGAAAAAGGGAAAGAAGTGTTACTTGGTAAAGTGAATGTTTTACGTAAAGAACGAGTAGAGACGAGACAAATTGTTCAAGATCATCCTTTATTTGAAGTACTTCGTGAAGTACGTAAAGAAATTGCGCAAGGAGAAGGTGTACCTCCATTCGTTATTTTCTCTGACCAAACATTGAAAGATATGTGCGCGAAAATGCCGCAAAGTGAATCTGAACTTTTAACTGTAAAAGGGATTGGCGAACATAAACTTGTGAAGTATGGTTCTCACTTCTTACAAGCAGTTCAGCACTTTATAGAGGAAAACCCAAACTATGCTGAAACAGTTAAAACAGAAGTGGTGACAGAGCCGAAAAAATCAGGGAAAGCTTCAGCAAATTCTCATTTAGAAACGTATGAAATGTACAAGCAAGGCATTGATCTAGATGTAATTGCGAAAGAACGTGGCTTATCAAGGCAAACGATTGAAAATCATTTAATTCGTTGTTTTGAAGATGGAATGGAAGTAGACTGGAACAGTTTTGTTCCTGCAGAATATGAATCACTGATTGAAACTGCCGTGCAAAATGCAGAGGGTGGTCTGAAATCGATTAAGGACCAACTTCCAAATGAAGTGAGTTACTTTATGATTCGTGCTTATTTACAAATTAGAAAATAGAGACATATAAAGGGGATAGGGATATATGCATCACGTTTTCGTGTATGGCACGTTAAGAAAAGAGCAAGCGAATACTCATTTTATGCAAGGTGCAATATGCATCACAGACGAAGCATGGATGTATGGTAAATTATTTGATACAAACGAGGGGTATCCGGCAATGATTTGTTCAAATGAGGACAAAGTATACGGAGAAGTTTATGAAGTAAATGAGGTTGTTCTGCAAAAATTAGATGAACTTGAAGAATATACAGGTAATGCAGAAAGTGATTTATATGACCGAATCACCGAAACGATTTATTTAGGCGATAGAGAAATACATGCATTTGTGTATGTCGCTCAAGATAAAGAAATGCTAAAGAAAGTTATCATTTCTGGTGATTGGGTGAAGTATCAACAAGGGAAATAATAGCAGCCATAGAGCAGATAGTGGAATCATCCATTATCTGTTTTTTTATTTTAGTACTTTAAAAATTCTTATTATTTAGATAAAATGTAAATATAGGGGAATTAAAGGAGGATTTTTCATGGGTATCAGAAATTTAGTTTCTCACCTGTAGCAGAAAAATAATATACAGGAGGAGAATATTAATGAACGAATTAGATGTGAGAGAATTTTACGAAAAACAATTCAAACTATCCAATTACGATATTAATACAGAAAGCTGGTTAGAACAGGTTGCGAAAGAAGTTCAAGAACAAATTGGCCATTCATTTCAGTCGATGTTAGAACTAGGAGCAGGAAATGGCGGATTTGCAAGGGCAATGTCTAAGTTACAAGTGAAAATGACTACAGTTGAGCTCGTACCAGAGTTAGTTATGTTTGCAAAAGAGTATTCTACTAATGATATTGTTATTCATTGCGCTGATTTTTATAAAATTAATTTTGAAGAAAAATTTGATGTTGTTAGTTATTTAGATGGATTTGGTGTAGGAACAGATGATGAACAATTGATTCTATTAAAACGGATTAAAAATTGGATGAAGGATGATGGATATGCACTAATTGATATTTATCAACCATTGTATTGGAAAAAGGTAAGCGGACAAGAAATGTCCTTAAGTTCAGCTATGCGAAAATACGAATATGATAGAATAAATGAAAGAATGTTAGATCATTGGTGGCATCCTAATTCTCCAAATGATGTAGTAACTCAGTCTTTACGTTGTTATACGTTAGACGAGATTAGCAATCTATGTACTGAAGCTGGTTTAAGTATTGTAGGAATCTTTCCAGGTGGCGCATATGATTTTGAAAAATGGAAATATAGAGAGTTAGCAACTTTAAATGAATGTTTGGCGTATCGAATTAAAGTAAAGAAGAGTAGGGATTAATCTCTACTCTTTTTTAATTTAGAAAATTCTCACTAAAACTATTGACTTTATAAATGGATTTTTAATACAATTATATTTCGACTGAAAAATTAGAACGGACAGGAGGGAATCATCAAATGAACAACATTTTTGAAGAAGAGTTACAAAGGATGAAAGATACATTACGTACGATGGATGATCAATTAGAACAGCTCGAAAACATTCCGGTTTATTATGGAGATGATTTTAAAGAACAAATTCTAGAAAGTATGAGAGAATCTAATAGGCAAAATTTACGTATCGGTGTACAAGAACCGTACTTTGGAAGATTAGATTTTCAAGAGGACGGCAAGGAAGATGTTATGCCGATCTACATCGGTAAAGTAGGTGTTTCACATAAAGACACTATGAAACCAATTGTAATAGATTGGCGGGCACCTGTTGCAAGTATGTTTTATTCATTTACCGGCGGTGATGAATTAGCGTTTTATCAATCACCAGACGGATTAGTAGAAGGTGATGTACATTTAAAGCGAAACATCTCTATTCGAAAAAGAGAACTAGAACGTGTTGTTGATACATATGTAAAAGGAAATGAAGATGTCTCACATGCCGATGATTTTCTTCTATATAGATTAGGTGAGAATAAAGATAATAAACTAAAGGATATTGTTTCGACAATACAATCGGAGCAAAATGATATTATTCGTGCGGAAAGAAACTTACCACTACTTATTCAAGGGGTTGCAGGGAGCGGAAAAACAACAATCGCTTTACATCGCCTTGCTTTTTTAATTTATGAATATCGTGAACAATTAGAAGCAGAGAGAATGATTGTATTCGCACCGAATAGTCTGTTTTTAGACTATATCTCGAGTGTGCTTCCGGAATTAGGTGTAGGGAATATTAGTCAAACAACATTCGCAGATTGGGCATTACGTACGTTAGATGATTCGGTGAAACTAAAGCAAACAGAAGAGAAGTTGAAAGAAGCATTTTCTATTAATCGTGATGAAGAAAAGGTTATGCTCGGTAAATTGAAAGGCACGCTGGAATTTAAGTCCTTTATTGAAGAGAGGATGGTTCAATTTGAAAAAGAATTAATACCAACAAGTGATTTTGAGGCATGGGACAAAGCTATTATTCCAGTAGAAGACATAAAAAAATGGATGCAAGTGGAATATAAACACTATCCATTAAAGAAAAGAAGAGAAAGATTAGTCGGCAGAATGAAGCGCTGGATTGAAATTGAACTGAAAAAGTATGGAGAAACAAACGAGAAGAAATTACTAAAAAAAGAAGCGACAAAGAGATTGAACACATATATGAAGTTTTGGCCGAAAATGAGTGCACTTTCACTATATAGTTCAATATTGAAAAGTAAAGAAATACTCGAAGTATTACCTGAAGAACTTGTGAAAGAAACTGAAAAGAGTTGTCGTAAAAAAGAAATGTATGTAGAAGATTTACCAGCTTTAATTTACATACATCACCGCATAACAGGTATTGAAATCGGACAGAAATTCCATCACGTCGTTATTGATGAAGCGCAAGATTTCTCGCCATTCCAAGTGTATGTATTAAAAGAAATTACACTAGGTAATTCTTTCACTATATTAGGTGATTTATCTCAAGCAATTTATGATTATCAAGGGATTGAAGATTGGAGTGCTTTTAAGGAAGTATTTCAAGAAACAGGTTATTATGAATTAACGAGAAGTTATCGTTCTACAAAAGAAATTATAGAATTTGCGAACGAAATAATTAAAAATGCACAGATTCCAGTTGGACTCGCAACACCAGTTTTTCGTAGTGGTGAAGAGGTTAAAGTAATCCATGTAGAGGATCAATTTAATGAGATTATGAAGACGTTAAAACATCTACAAAATGAAGATGTGAAAACAATTGCGGTAATAGGAAGAACAGACGATGAATGCCGCGATATATATGAGAAATTAACAAATGCAGGATTAGCTGTAAACGTCATTGAAGCAGATCAAAGTAAATATGAAGGCGGTATTTCAGTAGTACCTGTATACTTGGCGAAAGGGCTAGAATTTGATGCCGTACTATTAATGGACGTTGATGAAGAACATTATAAAAATACAAAACACGATGCGAAGTTATTGTATGTCGGATGTACAAGATCGCTTCATGATTTATGGATTTTCCATAGCGGAGAAGCATCGCCTTTAATTAAAGGATTAAAATAAATATGAAAAACAAGAGGATTTTCTAGTAACAAAAAGAAGAACCTCTTGTTTTTCTATATAAAGACATGGAGAGAAACTAACTATGATTACAAAGGTAATAACAAAAAGAAATTGGGAAATTGCAAAGATAAATAGAGAAATTAATGAGACTTCATTAAAAGAAGAGGGATTTATTCATTGTTCATTTTTAAAACAAGCTTTAGAAGTTGCTGAAAAACATTTTAATCATGAAGAAGATGTTTTATTACTAACAATTGATCCATCCTTAATAAAAGCAGAAACAAAATATGAACTTGCTTCTAACGGTCAAGAATATCCGCATGTATATGGAGTAATTCATATTGAATCAGTTGTAAATGTTACCCCATTTATTAAAGAAAAAGGAGAGTTTATATTACAAGAGGTACAAAATTAAAATTGTTATAAGCATTTAAATTAGCCAGAAAAGCACAAAATATATAGTTTGTGCTTTTTATTTTCTATTTTTTGTAAATGCTTATTGTTTTTATCACATTAATACTGTACGATACATAGTATAAAACACATACTGTATGACATATAGTAATGAAAATGAGGTGAGTGAATGGATGCTTTATTAAATTCGTTAATTACTGAACTAAGAAGAGGTACATTAACATTAGCGGTTTTAAGCCAGTTAAGAACACCGCAGTATGGGTATTCACTTGTCCAATTATTGGAACAATCAGGGATTACAATCGATCAAAGTACTTTATATCCACTACTTCGCCGATTAGAAAAGCAGGAGCTAGTAACGAGTAGTTGGGATAAAACGGAGAGTAGACCTCGTAAGTATTACGTTTTAAGTGAATACGGATTAGAGATATTTTTGCAGTTGAAAAAGGAATGGACAAAGGATTCGAAAGAGCTTTATAACCTATTAAAGGAGGAGGACAAAAATGAATTTGATTGATATTTATGTAGAAGAAGTAGCGAAGAGATTACCTGAAAAAAATCGTGAAGATATTATTCTTGAATTACGGTCAACAATCGAGGATATGTTACCTGATGATTATAGTGAAAACGACGAAAAAAGAGTTCTTGAAAAATTGGGAAGTCCCGTTTCATTGGCTAATGGATATTTGGATAGACCGATGCATTTAATTGGACCACGTTATTTTGATGTATATACGACGCTATTAAAAATGATTATACCAATTGCAGCTGTTATCGCACTCATTGCAATGGTTGCAGAAAATTTTGTAGGATATAATGGTGAGCAAGCGGTATTAAACGTTATTTTAAATTTGATAGGTAAAGGAATTGGGGAAATTATCGAAGTAGGCCTCCATGTGTTTTTCTGGTTGACACTTGTATTTGCAATTTTAGAAAGAACAGATAAAGACAAAGGTACCCAACCGTTGACGACAAGTTTAAAAAAATGGACGCCTGATGATTTAAAAAATATTTCTTATGTTCCAAAGAAAAAGTCGATTTCAAAGTTCGAAGTATTTGGAGGGTTAATGTGGACGGCAATATGGGCAACACTTTATTTTTATGCGAATCATCTTGTAGGTGTATATCATGGTACAGAAAACGGACTGAAGTTTGTCACGCCTACTTTTAATCAGGATGTGTTACTTCAGTATTGGCCAATCGCTGTAATTATGATTGTTTTTGAAATAGCTATATCTCTTTATAAGTTTGTACAGGGACAATGGACGAAAAAGTTGGCAATTGGGAATGCTTTTCTTCAAATAGCTGGAACAATAGTATTCATTGTAATTGTAGTAAATCCGCATTTGTTTAACGAAGGATTTATTACGTTTGTGGCAAATGTGTTTACTATTTCTCCAGAGGAATTTAAAACGTGGTTAATAGGTGGAGGTATTATCATTTACATTTTGTCTGCTGCGTTAAATATATTTGATGGTTTCCGAAAAGCTCGTATTCGTATATAGGAGTGAAATTAGAGGAAAGGAAGAAAGTGATGATAAGGGAAGCAAGGAAACAAGATGTAACATACATTTTAGATATTTATAATGATGCTATATTGTATACAACGGCCGTATATACGTATAAACCTGTAACCCTTGAAAATAGAATAGACTGGTATGAACAAAAAAAGGCTGAAAGTTATCCGATTTTAGTATACGAATTAGATAATAAAGTAGTAGGGTTTGCGACATTCGGGCCGTTTAGAGCTTGGTCTGCCTATAAATATTCAATTGAGCATTCTGTTTATGTTCATAAGGAATATAGAAAAAATGGGATAGGAACTTCTTTAATGAAAGCATTGATCACAGTTGCAAAAGAAAGGGAATATATGACCTTAATTGCTGGAATTGATGCAGAAAATAAGAAAAGCATTTGCCTTACATGAAAACTATGGATTTGTTCATGCGGGGACAATTAAAAAGGCTGGTTATAAGTTTAATAGGTGGTTAGATTTAGCTTTTTATCAATTGGAGCTTAATGGTCCTAAAAAACCTACGGAAGAGTAAATGTTTGCGTTATGCGAATGATGTATTTTAGCAAGATAGCATGGGGAAATTTCATGCTATCTTTTTTATTGTATGCATAAATATCATGAAACAAAAAAGGTTTTTAATATTCTATATCGAATTTTGAGAAGATGATAAAACAATATAAAAAGAGGTATGAATATGCAAACGATTATAGAAAAAATGAAAGAAATGCAATCTGGTCAACTTGGAGTGATTGTGTACTCAACAAAATATGATAATATAATTGCCTCCTATAATAATGAGCTGTATGTTCCTTTAGCATCAGCAGCAAAATTGGCAATTGGATTTGCAGTAGCAAACATGATAAAAGAGAAACAAATTAGTTGGAATGATATACTTCACCAAATTAAATTTAATCCGAAAGGAGATAGCGCACAATTATATCCACACTTGCAAGGGAGAGATACATTAACACTTAGTAAAGCTGTTGAAGTGATGATAGCGTGTCATGATAGTTATATTGCACAGTCAATTGTAATGCACTGCGGAGGATGGGGTTTTATTAGAAAGTATGTTTCAACGTATTTTTCCAAGATACACGTCCAAGAAAACCCTATAGATGAACAGAATGTTGGAGAGTTAAATCAAGTACATTCACTTTTAGTACATATTTTTAAATGTTATAAAAGTAATCCAGAATTATGGGAACCAATAATAAAAGGAATGGTAAGGCAGCAAGGAGAATATGAGGGGATACCGTATTATCATATAGCCCATATGACAGGTGGATTGCCCACAGCAATAATAAATATTGGTATCATGGGAAAGTTCCAGGAATTTCCGCTTCTTTATGTTATTGGAGGGAAAGATTTGCCTAATCGATTTGATAATAACGAAGTCGATGAAACCGTTATATCGGCTTTGAAATGCATATACAAAAAATATAATGATGGCATGTTAGGGGTGAGAGATTGAAAAGAAACTTGAAGACTTCAACAATCATCATATTAATTTTAACAATTATTGCTTTGGAAGTTGGAATCGCGATTTACGATCATACTCTGTCATTAGATACGATTTACTTTGCAGCAATCCTTATTTGTATTGTATTGCTTTTTGGCACACGTGTTTCTGAAGAGAAAGAAAGTACATCGAAAGAGAGTCGAAGAAAAACAGCTCTTATATTTTGGCCATCTATTTTATTGTCTATCGCTTGCTTTGCCGTTATTAGTTATATAAGAATAGGTTATGTCTCTGTACCAGGGATAATTGGTTTTTCATGCTTTGTTACTTATGGTGGATTCGTGTTTATTAGTATTTTAAAAAGGAAAAGTAAAAATTAAAGGTAGCTTATTAAGTTGAAAGGAAGAAATATATGAAACATATAAAAAGTGGTACTCGAACTGAAGGAGAATACATAAAAAATAAAGTAATTCAATATAACATGTCAATTTTAAAAGATGAAGCAAAACAGCCGATGGAGCAAGTAAGTTTCGTAGTAAAAGATGAGGATGGAAAAATATTTGGTGGGGTAACAGGAACGATGTATTTTTATCATCTTCATATAGATTTTTTATGGGTTGATGAAACAGTTCGTCATGATGGTTATGGCAGTCAACTGTTACATAAAATCGAAGACATCGCGAAGGAAAAAGGGTGTAGATTAATATTATTAGATTCATTTAGTTTTCAAGCGCCAGATTTTTATAAAAAGCACGGCTACCAAGAATATGGTGTTGTTGAAGATCATCCTAAAGGACATAGTCAACACTTTTTAGAAAAGAGGTTATAGGAATAGTATTCGTGCCCTAGAAGAAAAGTGGATTTTAAAAGCATCACCAATATGGTGATGCTTTTTTTCTTTTGTTTATAGCAACTACTTAATCTGATGCAATTATGGAAACAAATAGTACAATTCGTATTACTATGATTTTCTTTTTTATTTGAAATGAGTTACTGTCTTTGTAGAGGACACTTGTAGTATAGGTTTTTCTAACAAATGCTGTTGAATTTTTAAGAGCAGAAAAGCAATAAGACGAGCTCTGAATATAATACTAATAAAGGAGGTGTTAAGCAATGGGTTACATTGTAGATATTTCAAAATGGAACGGTAACATTAACTGGGATGTAGCCGCTCCACAACTAGATTTCGTAATCGCTAGGGTACAAGATGGATCAAATTATGTAGATCCTTTATATAAAAATTATGTCCAAGCAATGAAAACTAGAAATATTCCATTTGGTAACTATGGATTTTGTCGCTTTATTTCAATTGCTGATGCGAAGAAGGAAGCGCAAGATTTTTGGAATCGCGGTGATAAGAGTGCTACAGTTTGGGCTGCTGACGTAGAAGTGAAAACAATGGATGATATGAGAGCTGGTACACAAGCTTTTATCGATGAGTTACGCCGACTAGGTGCTAAGAAAATTGGCTTATATGTTGGGCATCATGTATATGAGCCTTTCGGTATGGCGAACGTAAAAAGTGATTTTTTATGGATTCCTAGGTATGGCGGTAACAAGCCGGCATATCCTTGTGACATTTGGCAATACACTGAGACAGGTAATGTACCAGGTATCGGTAAATGTGATTTAAACCAATTGATAGGAAATAAGCCCCTTTCTTGGTTTACTGAATCGGTACCAAAACAAGAAAACATACAAGCACAAGTTTCTAAACAAAATATTATCCAATCGGGTGCTTTTTCACCATATGAGGCTCCTGAAGCTATGAAGGCTTTAACATCGGTAAAAATGACTGCGACCTTCATTTTACAATCAGATGGCTTAACGTATTTTATTTCGGATCCAACTAGCGATGCGCAATTAAACGGTATGAAAGGTTGGCTTGATAGGAAGGGTTGGTGGTACGAAGTTAAATAATAAAAAATAACTAGCTACTATTTGTGCAAAAAAAAGAGC
Organism: Bacillus sp. BML-BC051; assembly: GCF_019656175.1. Taxonomy (NCBI): domain Bacteria; kingdom Bacillati; phylum Bacillota; class Bacilli; order Caryophanales; family Bacillaceae; genus Bacillus; species Bacillus sp. BML-BC051. The sequence continues at coordinate 35,437 of NZ_BPLI01000004.1, read as the reverse complement.
CATCCTTTTGGAGGGCTCTTTTTTTCTATTCAAATAGCCTATTCATTAAATCTTGGATTTCACGTCTTCTTTTATCTGTTTCGTTCTTATCAATTGTATACTTATCATTCTCGATTATAAGTACATCACCTTCTTTTGCAGTGGAAGGGATTTTTGATTTAGGTACATCAATTGTTACGTTATTCACCTCAATAACTGCTAGTTCGCCTTCAAAACGGTCAATAATACCTCTTTTCATAATTACCTCTCCGTTCTTACAGAAATATTTGAACCATCACTATTAATAACTACAGTGCCATTTATATCTGTTCTATATACTTTAACAGACATTGAATTTAACTTTGTTAAAGTTTCCTGCGTAGGATGGCCATAGCGGTTACCTGCACCTGCACTAATTACAGCGATATTTGGTTTCACTGCATCTAAAAATGGCTGAGAAGAAGAAGTCTTACTTCCGTGATGACCTGGTTTTAATACATCTGATTTTAGGTTAGAACCATGTGTTGCAACCATATCTTTCTCACTTTTAGATTCAGCATCACCTGTGAATAAGAAGGATTTGCTACCGTGTGTTACTTTTAATACAGCACTCCACTCATTTAGATCGTTACCATATTCTTTAACGGGGGCTAAAAATTGTGAGTTTAAACCGTTGATTGGTAAAGTTACACCAGATTTCGCTTCTTTAATTGTTAATCCTTTGTTTGCTACTGCAGTTAGGAAGTCTTTAAACGTTTGTGTCGTATGACTTACTTTAGGGGCGTAAACGTTTTTTACATTCATAGAATATAGGACTTCATCTAATCCACCTACATGATCAGCATCAGGATGCGTAGCAATCATATAATCAATAGTTTGGAATCCTAATCCTTTTAAATAATTTGCTACTACTTTACCTTTTCCATTGTTACCAGCGTCAATAAGGATAGTTTCTCCACTTGGGGATTTAATAAAAGTAGCATCACCTTGTCCGACATCAATATAATGAACCTCTAAGTTACCTTTAGGCTTAGGGAGAGCTGGACGGAAATTTGGTTCTAAAACACGAGCCAAGAATGCAGCGAATTGCTCACGAGTTACTTTTACATCTGGACCAAATGTACCATCAGGAAATCCAGCAGTGATATTATTTTGGGCTAAAATTTTGACATAATTGTAACCCCAATGTGTAGATGGAACATCAGGAAAATTGACGTCGGCACCTGTAGGTTTCAAATCAAAAGTTTTAACAAGAACTACTGCCATTTCTGCACGAGACAATGAGCGATCCGGGAAATAGTTTTTTTCACGTTGTACAATGTTGTTGTGTGCTAGCTTATGTACAGAATCGTAATAATAGATACCTTTAGTTACATCTGAAAAAATATGATTATAACTAGATGGCTTTTCTAATTTTAACGATAAATCTAGCATTAAGGCCATTTGTCCACGAGTTACATTATCGCTTGGCTTAAAATAACCTTCTGGGGTACCATTAATAATACCTTTATCCGATAAATAGTTAATTTCTTTAATCGCCCAATGATTAGATTGGACATCTGGGAAAGCTTTAGCACTTGTAAAATTAGGGATGAATAACGATAAGATTATGACAAATGCTGTTAGTAATAAACTAAACTTTTTCAAAAAATCGCCTCACTTTATGTATTTTTCACCTAATTAACTTTACCAGTTCTTGAAAGAAATTCAAGCTTTAATAGTTAAATAGTATATGAGAAATGCTTTTGGTATTATATTCACTGGTTTTCTTTTATTCTATATATTTAATATAAGGAATGTGAAAAGGAGAGTAACGATTGCAATTGTAAAATCGATATTATAAATTAATCTTATGTAGGTTTTCATAACAAGCTGGATTCTATAGTTTTATATTGAAGGAAGTAAGACAAAATAAATATAATGAGCAAATTGTAATGCATCGTAATCAAATCGTGAAAGAATAAGAGGTGCCAATAAGAATGAATGCAACTAGAACATATTGTTTATCAAAAAGAAAAGCGACAGAAGATTCTCCAGATGGTTGGAATGCAACATGTATGAGGCTAAATAATAAAATATTTGCGATAGTAAACCATGAAGTAGGAGAAAAAGCTGCGATTACATTAAAATGTGATCCAGAACTTGCACTAAGAGTAAGAGAAGAGTATCCAGAAGCAATCATTCCAGGGTATCATATGAATAAAAAACATTGGAATACAGTGTATATACATAAAGATGTAGAGCAGGAGCAAATTAATAATATGATTGATTGGTCATATGATTTAGTTTTACAATCATTTTCAAAGAAAAAGCAGCAAGAGTTATTAGATTAGTATGTATAAGGGGTGGATGTATTGAAAGACACGATCAAAGGTACATATGATAAATTAGCGAGTACATATAAAGAAAATTTAGATGTGGCAAATCCATATAACAGTTATTACGAAAGACCAGCGATGATGGAGATGATTCCAAAGAAGTTAGAAGGGAAGAGTATACTAGATGCTGGATGTGCAGCTGGATGGTATACTTCTCAATTTGTAGAAAGAGGAGCAAACGTTACTGCAATTGACGTAAGTTCTGAAATGGTAAAAGCTGCAAAGGAAAGTATGGGTGGTAAAGCAACGTTTCTTTGTCATGACCTGCAAGAAGTATTACCATTTGAAGATAATACATTTGATATTATTGTAAGTTCGTTAACGCTTCATTACTTGAAAAATTGGAATATAGTATTTCAGGAGTTTCGCCGAGTATTGAAGCCTGGTGGAGAATTTATATACTCCATTCATCATCCTTTTATGGATTTCACAAAGTTTACTAGTGAAAATTATTTCGAAAAACAATTATTAGTCGATACTTGGGTTAAACCAAATATTACAATAGAAGTTAGCTTTTTTAGAAGGTCACTTCAAGACATAATTAATGAAACAACAAATTATTTCGTGTTAGAAAAAATGGTGGAACCGAGACCAGTTGAAAAGATGAGAGAAGTAAACGAAAAATCATATCATTACCTAAATACAAATCCACATTTTCTTATTATGAAAGCCATTAATAAATAGGTAGTAAAATAATTATATTTTACTACCTATTTACAATTTTAAATTACATATTAGGAGATCTTGAGATGAAAACGAAACGAAATAGACTATTATATGCACTGTTTACTATCGTTGTAATTATTTTAGGTCTTAGCTCGAGAAAGTTAGCTTTTGCGTTACCTCAGCTATTAAATGACTACTTAGGCGATGCTTTATGGGCATTGATGATTTTTACTGGATTCGGATTTTTATTTCCTAAAATAAAAACGAAGAAATTGGCTTTTATTAGTTTGCTATTTTGCTACGTGATTGAAGTGAGCCAATTGTATCATGCTGAATGGATAGATAGTATTCGTGCAACGACTTTAGGTGGACTCGTATTAGGTTACGGATTTTTGTGGAGTGATATAGTTGCTTATACAATTGGTGTTGGGATTGGAATGTTTTGTGAGTTTATGTTAAGGAAGAAATAAAAGATGTAAAAAGGGGTATTTATGAAAAAAATAATATTAATAGGTTCTGGTGGTTCAGGAAAATCTACATTAGCAAAGCAATTAGGAAATAAATTAAATATTAAAGTACATCATCTTGATGCGTTATTTTGGAAACCAAATTGGGAGGGTGTACCGAAAGAGGAGCAAAGAAAGGTCCAAAATGAATTAGTTAAAGAAGATGACTGGATCATTGATGGGAATTATGGCGGGACAATGGACATAAGAATTAACGCAGCTGATACAATTATCTTTCTTGATATTCATAGAACAATATGTGTTTATCGTGCCTTTAAAAGGATTGTACAATATCGGAATAAAACAAGACCGGATATGGGGGCTGGATGTGAGGAAAGATTTGACTTGCAATTTTTTAAATGGATATGGCAATATCCTAAAACGAAACGGCCTTCAATTTTAAAGAAGCTAAATCAATTGAGTAAAGATAAAGAAGTTATTATTTTAAAATCCTCAAATGAAGTAAGACTATTTTTAGAGAAGTACGATACCATAAATAGTTAGATTATAAAAAGAAGTAATATGGGGGGATAGGATTGAATAGATTCATTGGCTCCGTTGATTCTAATATGGTGAAAATTCCAGAAGGAAAAGTAGTATTAAGAGATGATCGAATTAAAAAAGAATGGCAAGTCCAAGTTAAACCATTTCTTCTAGCAAAGTACGTTGTAACGATGGAATTATATGATGCGATTGCGAATCATAAACCAAATTTATTCAAAGATAAAAATAAACCAGTTGTAAATATCTCATGGAATGATGCTATTATATTTTGTAATTTACTTTCAAAAAAAGCAGGATTAAAAGAATATTATTCTATTAGTGATGATGGTCTAATTGTTAGTTGTCATTTAGATTCTATTGGCTACCGATTACCTGTTGAAGCAGAGTGGCAATATGCATGTAAAGCGGGAACTACTGGATACATATATGGAGATCTGAAAGAGATTGCTTGGTATAATGAAAATTCAGATGGACGTATTCATGAAATCGGTAAAAAAAAGCCGAATGCATGGGGTTTGTATGATATGTTAGGAAACGTTTGGGAATGGTGCTATGATTTGTATGATGAAGAGGTATATGGATCATACCGAATTTTTCGAGGCGGTAGCTGGGCTGAAGCAGCTAGAGGTTGCGGTGCGACTTGTCGCCGGCGTAGTCATCCTACATTTCATATAGATGATCTTGGATTTAGGCTTGCAAGGTCAATTTAATAAAAGCATGGTATATAACAAAGTGTTTGGAGAGTATCTTTATTCTTAACATAACAAACAAGATTTGACGTAAGGAGTGTTCATAGTGGCACGTGTTTTATTCATTAATACTGGATCAGAAGGACATATAAATCCAACATTGCAAGTTGTAGAAGAATTAGTTTCACGCGGGGAAGAGGTAGTTTATTTTTCAATAGAATCTTTTAGAGAGCGCATTGAAAAGACAGGTGCTACCGTACGAACAATTGAAGAACAAAAGTTTATAAAAGCTTTTCTTTCTGGTGGTCGAAATTATTTATCAGAGAGAATAAATGGTCTTTTATATACGGCAGATGTTATTATACCAAATGTTCTTGAACAAATTGAAGGCGAACATTTTGATTACATCATTCACGATTCGATGTTTGGATGTGGCCATATAATTGCTCAAATTCTAAAGCTTCCGGCAATAAATTCTTGTACATCTTTTGCACAGGATGAAAAAGCATTTGAACAAATGTTAGCCCACTTGTCTAAAAATATCCCAGTGGAAGATCAAGATAGGATACATAATGATTTTGAAAGCTTAACTAAGGGAATTGCGAAAAAATACGGTGTTAAAATAAACTCGCCGTATGAAGTTTTCTGTAATCCAGCGCCACTTACTATTGTGTATACAATAAAGGAGTTCCAACCTTTTGGAGATATGTTTGATGAAACATTTACATTTGTAGGTCCATCTATCTCTACACAAGTGAAAAATGAAGAGTTTGATTTTACTGCAATTGAAGAAAAAAGCCTGATTTACATTTCATTAGGTACTGTTTTTAATGAATCGCTTGATTTTTATAAACTATGTATGAAGGCGTTTGAGAATAGTGATTATACTATTGTGATGTCTATTGGCAATAAAACGAAAATAAGTGATTTAGGTAAAATTCCTAAAAACTTCATTGTGAAAAATTATGTACCACAAACAAAACTACTTACATATACAAAGCTATTTATTACACATGGTGGGATGAACAGTACACATGAAGGATTATATAACGGGATTCCACTCATTGTAATTCCGCAAAGTGCAGATCAGCCAGTTATCGCAAAGCAAGTGGAGAATCTTGGAGCTGGGGTTAAGTTGTCAATGAAGGAACTAACTGAAGAACAACTACGTGAAAGTGTAGAACTCATATTAAATAATCCTTCATTTATAGAAGCTGCTTTGAATTTGAAGGAGTCTTTCCAGAAGTCTGGTGGCTATAAGCAGGCTGTAGATATTATTTTTACATTTATAGATCGCTAATAAGTATAAAATTACACATGAAAAAAGTGCCTATATTAAATGATATAGGCACTTTTCTATTATTTGAAAAGAAAAAGGATGAATATCAATTTTGACAAAAGCACCTGAAATCCCCAGTATGTACGGTTACTTAAGGCGTAATTTTACATGTTAGTAATGATGTCACTGTTTCTGCACAACTTCTGCACATACTTTGATGATTTCTATGTAATGATATATTCATTAAGTGAAATATTTCACAAAAGATGAAATGTATTTTCACTTTGGTGTATGCATAACTAACACATACATCGATACAAGATTGTCTCTTATTATTCTTTTACATCAAAGCCCACATTACACTACGAAGTATAACAAGAAGGGGACAGGAACATGAATAATCGATTTTTAAAACAAATACAAAATGTGAAAATGAACAAAAAAAGTCTAGGAGTTGTTGCATTAACAGCCGGAATTATTGGCTCCACACTTATTCCTCAAAATGCATACGCGCACGGTTTTGTTGAAAAGCCTGGCAGCCGATCTGCTTTATGTAGTCCAACTTATGGCGCACTAAATGTAAACTGCGGAAGTGTTATGTATGAACCGCAAAGCTTAGAAGCACCAAAAGGATTCCCGCAAGGTGGCCCAGTTGATGGACAAATCGCTTCTGCAGGCGGAAAATTTGGCGGTATTTTAGATCAACAAACTGAAAATCGTTGGTTTAAAAATACAATCACAGGCGGAGAAAATAGTTTTACTTGGAAATATACAGCGCCTCACTTAACGAGTAAATGGCATTACTATATTACCAAAAAAGGATGGAACTCAAATAAATCGCTTACAAGAGCAGATTTTGAACCAATTGGAACTGTACAACATGATGGTTCTGCAGCCTCAAATCATTTAACTCACAAAGTTAATGTACCTACTGATAGAAGTGGATACCATGTGATTTTAGCAGTATGGGATGTAGCTGATACAGCAAATGCATTCTATAATGTTATTGATGTTAATCTTATCAATGATGTGAAACCAGATATAGAAGCTCCAAGTAGTCCAAATGGAATTCAGGCACAAAAAGTAACAGCGAATAGTATAGAACTAACATGGAACTCTTCTACGGATAATGTAGGGGTAAAAGGGTATCAAATCTTCCGTAACGGAGAGATGATTGACACAGTACCAGGAACTCATTTTATTGATAAAAAATTACAAGCGAGTACAGAGTATTCTTATATTGTAAAAGCGATCGACGCAGCTGGGAATGTATCGAAAGAAAGCCAATCGCTTACAGTAAAAACAACTGTTGAGACTCCTGATACAGAAGCACCAACACAACCAAAAGGATTACATAGTATGGGAACGACAGCGTCAAGTGTGGATCTAATGTGGAGTCCTTCTGACGATAATATTGGTGTAGACCATTACGATATTTATAGAGAAACAGAAGGATCAATGAAAAAGATTGCAACATCCAATGCGACTTCTTATATGGATAAAAATTTACTTCCTAATACTACTTATAAATATGTAGTGAAAGCTGTTGATGTAGCTGGAAATGAATCCGTACAGAGTGATATATTCGTAATTACCACAAAAACTGAAAGCGCTTCATATGAAGAGTGGGATGCGAAGAAAGCATACGAAAAGGGAGATAGAGTACTACACGAAGGAAAAGTATATGAAGCAGTCCAGGGTTATAAAGGAAATGGGGATCCAAACTGGATTTATGCCTTATCATTATGGAAAACAGTGTAAGTTTTATCTAGGTATAAACTAAGAGAGGTTGGGCTTTGATGCAAAAGGAAATATTGAGAATTTACTTTTCTATTAATAAATAAGGGTAGTATATGAATTCATATATTACCCTTTTTATTATGATAATACTTTCGTCATAAGAACGTGTGGAATGCCATCTTCCATAAATACATCTGAAGAAGTTTGATAACCTAGTTTTGTATAAAATCCTTCAGCTTGTGTTTGACCGTGTAGTTTTACTTTTGTTGCTTCTTTGTCACGAGCAATTTCTTCCAACGCCTTGATTATTACTTTTCCTAATCCATATTTACGGTAGTCTTTTAAAATACAGATGCGTTCTAATTTTCCTGTGCCGTCAACAAATCGGATACGACCTGTACCTACAGGAAGCTCGTTATAATAAACTAAAACATGTTTACATTTCTCACCGATTTCATCGAATGTATCGAATTCATCTTCAAGAGGGACATTTTGTTCTTTTACAAATACTTCTTTTCGAATATGAAAGGCAGTTTCTAAATCTGTAAGTTCTGTTATGAGTTTGGAGTGCAAATTATTCAGCCCTTTCTAGTGTGATGTGCTTTTGTTTTCATAGTATATCATAATACTACGCTATAAAGAAAAATATAAAAAGCTGACTGTAAGGATCAGCTTTCATTATAATTCCTTTATTCCGTTTTCAGTTCCGATAATCGCCTTACTAGCTATATTAACAAACAACCCTGTTTCAACTACGCCTGTAATCATTTTTAATTTGGTGTGTAAATTGGCGGGATTCGTTATATTTTGAGGGAATACGCAATCAATAATCACATTATTGTTATCGGTAATAAACGTTTCATTATTTTTTAAACGTAACGTTGTTTGACAACCTAAAGATCGAATTTTCCTTTCAGTTTGTTTCCATGAAAAAGGTGTAATTTCTACAGGTAATGGGAAAGTACCTAAATACGTTACGAGTTTTGATTCATCAGCAATGATAATTAGTTCTTTAGAAGATGAGGCAACGATTTTTTCACGAAGTAATGCGCCACCACCACCTTTTATAAGCTGTAAATTAGCATCAATTTCATCCGCTCCATCAATTGTAAGCTCAAGAATTTGTACGTCGTTTAACGAAATTAGAGGGATATTTAGTTGTTTAGCTAAAGCCTCTGTTTCTTTTGACGTTGGTACAGCTTGAAATGATAATCCTTCTTTTACACGCTCACCTAATTTTTTTATCGTCCAATATACAGTAGAACCTGTACCTAGCCCAACCGTCATTCCATCTTTTACAAAGTTAGCAGCATATTCTCCAGCGAGCTGTTTTAAATTCAGCATATTATTCTGCTGGACGTGGGCCTGCATCAAGGCCTGAATTTTCTACTGTAAGTATTGGGCGAACGACTATATCTTTATGTACGTGCATTTGGCATGATAAACGTAAGTGATCTTCAATTCCTTTTTCTGTAATCGCATTTTTTTCATTAGAACCAGCTTCACAAAACTCACCTGCTATTATTTCTACTCTACAAGTTGTACAGCGGGCTTTCCCGCCGCAGCGATGGAGAATGTGTACACCGTTATCTTCGATCGCTAATACTAACTTTGTGCCTTCTTTTACATCAAAAGTTCCCGCACCTTCAATTGTTAATTTTGGCAAATTTGTTCCTCCTCAAGTAAAATTGTACATAACATATTTATGACCGCGAATTATTGAACATAAACATAATTTTTTTATATGCCCCGTAACTTTTTTATTTGTTGAATCGTTAATTAAGTAAGCGCTGAAAAGGAGTGGTTATTTTGTGCACAAAAGTAACTCATATTTTAAAGAATCATATCGATATGAATCATTCAAATATAGACTTTTTAATTGAGCAATATGGAGAATTGAAAAGGTATTGTACATTTTTAACGAAAAACAAATGGGACGGCGAAGATCTTGCCCAAGAAACAGTGTGTAAAGTTATTCAAAAATATAGTAATAAAGATATTTGTAGGACGCTTGTATATAAAATAGCTCGAAATCGCTGGATAGACCAGATGAAATCAAAACTAGTTCATGAAAAAATAAAGGAACAAATTACTGTTGAAGAACCACAGGAGAACATTGCAGATTTGCATGAAATGGTAGGGAAAGTATTATCGTCACTAAATGTACAGCAGTCCACAATTTTTTTATTAAAGGATGTTTTTCAATATAGTATCGCTGATATTGCTAAAATATGTTCCGTATCAGAAGGTGCAGTGAAAGCTTCTTTATTTCGGAGTAGAAATAGGTTGAAAACTGTAAGTGAAGAAGGGATTGAGATAGTCGAATTCACAGATGATATTGAAGTTGTAGTAACGTCTATTCGTGAGGAAAAGCCGGAATTGTTAACAAAGCTTCTTCCGACAATAGATTTTACTAAGTTACCATCTAAACAGCCAGTCTTATTATTTAATGCAAAAAAACCTTCTTCCTACAGTTGTATGCTTTGCGCGGCATAACAATTATTGGAGGGATTAAAAATGAATGCAATTCCATATGTAGTAGAACAAACGAAATTAGGAGAACGTTCCTATGATATATATTCACGGTTATTAAAAGATCGCATTATTATTATCGGTTCAGAAATAAATGATCAAGTAGCAAGTAGTGTCGTAGCTCAATTATTATTTTTAGAAGCGGAAGATGCCGAGAAAGATATATTTTTATACATTAATAGCCCAGGTGGTTCAACGACAGCAGGTTTTGCCATATTAGATACGATGAATTTAATCAAACCAGATGTGCAAACACTATGCATGGGATTTGCAGCATCATTTGGTGCATTGTTATTATTATCAGGTGCAAAAGGGAAACGGTTTGCACTCCCTAATAGTGAAATTATGATTCATCAACCGCTTGGTGGTGCGCAAGGTCAAGCAACGGAAATTGAAATCACAGCAAAAAGGATATTGAAGTTAAAACATGATATTAATAAAATGATTGCAGAAAAAACGGGGCAATCGATTGAGAGAATAGCACATGATACAGAAAGAGATTATTTTATGACTGCAGAAGAAGCGAAGGCATATGGGATAGTAGATGATGTTGTTACGAAAAAATAAGATACAAACAGGCTAGAGGATATGTTAATCCTCTAGCCTGTTTTCTTAATCTTTTACCCATTCATCAACTAGCGCTTGATTCTTTTCGATCCATTTTCGTGCAGCTTCTTCAGGATCTTTCGTTTTATTTAACATGACCATTAATGTACCAAGTTGTTCATCGTTCATTTTCCATTTATCAAAGTATTTCACAATATCTGGATGATCTTTTTCGAAACCTTTACGAACAGAGTAATAAATGTCATCTTTTTCACCATATACTTTCTTAGGGTCTTTTAAATATTTTAAGTCAAATTCTGAAAAGCCCCAATGCGGATTCCAAAGCGTAACAGCGATTGGTTTCTTTTTCGTATATGCTTTCTTTAGTTCACTCATCATCGCAGCTTCAGAAGATTGGACAAGTTTTAGTTTTATATCATATTCCTTCATTGCTTTATTTGTTAAATTCATAAGACTACTACCAGGTTCGATTCCGACAATTTTGTTATCTAGCTCATCTTTATGAGCATTTAAATCTTCGATACTGTTTATGTTTTTCACATAAGAAGGGACGACTAAGCCTAGCCCAGTACCTTCATACCATTTGGATTTTAAGACAATATCATCTTTATAACGAGCATTTAGCGGTTTATCCGTAACGGGTAGCCATACTTCTAAATTCGCATCCACATCACCACGAGCAACGCCAGTCCAAATCGCAGCTTTTTCTAAATACATGAGTTCAACTTTATAGCCTTTTTGTTCTAGTAATACTTTCCACATGTTTGCAGTTGCAATATTTTCTTTCCAACTTGTTACACCAAGTTTAATTTTTCCTTTCGAATTTGCATTTGTTGCATTACATGAAGAGAAAATCATAGTAATAAATAATGCAAGACATATAAGCCATATTTTCTTTCTCATTGAAACCCTCCTAAGAAACGTTTGCGTTTTTAAATAAATGTATAAGTAAGCATTCTTATTATGAACGGAAACGAGAATTTTAAAGAAATCTTATGAATGTCATTTTTATGTAATATTTCTCTGCAAAATCGCAACACTATGTGAATAGATGGGTAGAAAAGGAGTAGTGACATGGATAATACAAAGGTGCGTGTTGAAAACGTAACAAAAGTATTTGGGAAACACCCGCAAAGAGCGCTGTCTTTATTAAAAGAAGGAAAAAGCAAATCGGAAATTTTGAAAGAGACAGGAATGAACGTTGGTGTAAAAAAGGCAACCTTTGAAGTATATACTGGAGAGATTTTCGTTATTATGGGTTTGTCTGGTAGCGGGAAATCTACGTTAGTTCGGATGTTAAACCAATTAATTAAACCAACAGCGGGGCATATATACATAGATGGTGAAGATATCGCAACGATGGGAAAAGAAGAGTTGCGAAGAGTGAGAAGAACGAAGATGAGTATGGTGTTTCAAAAGTTCGCTTTATTTCCACATCGTACAGTGATACAAAATGTTGCGTACGGTTTAGAAATTCAAGGAGTTCCAGTAGAGGAACGAGAGAATAAAGCGTTAGAATCGCTACAGTTAGTAGGACTTGATCATCATAAAGATAATTATCCAAGTCAACTTAGTGGCGGTATGCAGCAACGTGTTGGAATCGCAAGGGCATTAACAAATAATCCAGATGTATTGTTAATGGATGAGTCATTTAGTGCATTAGACCCACTGATTCGAAAAGAAATGCAAGATGAGCTGTTAGAATTACAAGATAAAATGGAGAAAACAATTATTTTTATTACACATGATTTAGATGAAGCTCTTCGAATTGGAGATCGTATCGCATTAATGAAAGATGGAGAGATTGTCCAAATTGGAACACCGGAAGAAATTATGATGAGTCCTGCCAATGAATTTGTAGAGAAATTCGTAGCGGATGTAAATTTAGGAAAAGTAATCACGGCGGAATCTATATTAAAACGACCGGAGACTTTATTAATTGATCGTGGACCGCGTGTAGCACTTCAAATTATGAGGAACGCTGGGGTTTCTACTGTGTATGTTGTTAACAAAAAGTATGAGTTTTTAGGGATATTAACGGCAGATGATGCGAGTAAAGCCGTTCAAAAACAGTGGCCAATTGCTGATTTATTACTTACCGATATCCCGCATGTGTATTTAGATACTTTACTTGAAGAAACGTATGCGAAAATGGCGGAGATGAAATATCCGTTACCAGTAATTGATGAGAAGAAAAGGCTTAGAGGAATTATTAAACGCGAAAGTGTCATTCAAGCTCTTGCAGGTAATATTGAGGAAGAGGTGAAAGACGATGAGTAGTATACCACGTATTCCATTAGGGGAATGGGTCGATTCATTTGTTGCAAGTTTATATGAGCACCTTGAAGGCTTATTCCGAGGATTCTCTTATATTATCGGTGGATTCGTTGATTTACTCACTAATTTTTTAACAATAATACCGGCCATATTGATGATTATTATCCTTTGTTTCCTCATTTGGTACACAACGAGAAAGGTATCTTTAATTATTTTTACACTGATCGGTTTATTATTTATTTTAAATATTAACTACTGGGCACAGACGATGCAAACATTAGCACTTGTACTTACGTCTGTTATTATTTCAATTATTGTAGGAATCCCAATCGGAATTTTAGCTTCTCAAAATGAACGATTCTCAAAATTTTTAAAACCGACATTAGACTTTATGCAAACAATGCCGGCTTTCGTATATCTTATTCCTGCAATTACATTTTTCGGAGTAGGTGTAGTGCCTGGGATTATCGCATCCGTAATCTTTGCAATGCCACCGACAATTCGTTTTACTGACTTAGGAATTAGACAAGTTCCAGAAGATTTAATTGAAGCAGCGAATGCGTTTGGCTCTACCGCATCACAAAAATTATTTAAAGTACAATTACCACTCGCAACTGGAACAATCATGGCTGGTGTGAACCAAAGTATAATGCTTTCTTTATCGATGGTAGTAACAGCATCTCTTGTAGGAGCACCAGGTCTTGGAGTTGATGTATACCGTTCTGTAACACAAGTTAATATTGGAATGGGATTTGAAGCCGGACTAGCTATTGTTGTCATTGCGATTATATTAGACCGCATTACACAAGGATTTCATCAAAAAAGAAGATAAAAGGAAAACACACTTTATTATACAAAGTGTGTTTTTTTGTTCAAAAAATTACATACGAACGATAACAGAACCGCCAGCTGGTGTGCAAACTTGGTTTTGTTGTTGTTCCATTGATTTAATTAATTGATTATTTTCGTCGATTAATGAGATTAGTTTCGCTAATTGACTTTCAAGACTTGCAATACGCTGCATCATATATTGTGAATCATGATGTAATGTATTCCTTACGGGATGGGGGGAATAAACATATTGTTGATTCATATTTGGATTCCAATAAGGATGCATTTAAATCGTTCCTCCTTAAATAAATTACGGATCTTTCTTATAGTAAATGCCTATGTATAATTAATGGTTACATGAAATTTTTTTATGATAAAAGGAGTATGTACATAAAATGGAAAATATTATATGTGAAGTTATAGTGCATTTTTTGGAAATATTGAAACGAGATAGTGCATATATTAATACATTCAAGTAAATGTATGTTATTTAGGGAGAAATGATGGGAGGAAATGCAATTTTGGCTAAAAATAAAAAAAGAAATGATGCTTTGGCAATAGGTGTCGGTATAGGGGTTGTAATCGGCGTGTTTCAAGGGTTTTTTACTAATAATTTAGTAATCGGAATTGTGATTGGGATTATAATTGGGATTGCGTTTTTGAAGAAATAATGAGGTGTAAATTCATTTCAAAAATTGCTGTATCAAAAGAATGAAAATTCGGAATATCAAACCTGTTTTTCCTTTTTTTGTGATATTATATATAAAAAGGATGGTGATGGATATGTCAACAAACAATCAAGTAGAACAAAACTGCTTCATTTGCGAAAAACATAAAGGAAATATTATAGTTCCAGGTGGAGCTATTTACGAAGATGAACTCGTTTACGTTGGACATGTCCACTGGGATAGTGAAGAAACATACCTTGGTTATGTAATGATAGATATAAAAAGACATATACCTGGTCTTGCTGAACTAACAGATGAGGAAGCGAAAACGTTCGGACTTATAACAAGTAGAGTAAGTAAAGCGTTAAAAGAAAGCGAAGGTGCAGAGCATATTTACACTTTTGTTTCAGGAAATGGTGTACCACATATGCACATGCACATCATACCGCGTTATCCAAATACACCCAAAGAATTTTGGTCACCAACTGAAGTAGCGAAATGGACTGATGCGCCATATGGTGACGAAGAGAAAATTAAAAAAATATGTGAAAGAATACGAAAGTATATGGTAAATGAGTATGCATACAACAAATAATAGACAATATTCATGGGTTGGAAATACAGAAATGTGTTTAGGAGAAATTTCAGTTAAACAATATGGTGACACTGTACTTGGAAAATACGGCGGGAATATAAGCGCCGGAGCAAAAAAGAACGAAGATGGTGCGTTAGTTTGGTCAAATGGTGATTGGGAATTAGCAGCTATTTTAGATGGACATAATAGTGCGGAAAGTGTTGATTTAGTAGTAAATACAATCCAAAAAGAATATGAAAATATAAAAGTAATGATGAATGAATCGATTGATACAGTATTTCGATCTGTTGAAAATCATCTACTTACAATCTTTCAATCCCTCTCATTTAAAGAAAAGTGCAAAAGAGTAAAAGGGGAAACAGCGTGCTTAATATGTGTAAGAAAAGAAAACTACATATGGTGGTTATCTATTGGTGATTGTTTAGTTTATGTATTTCATGAAGAGTTACATAAGTTAGGACAATATGCATTAAATCAACGTCATTTTTACGAATGGATTGGAAATGTAAACACATTTGATTTACCTGTTCCTTGTTATTCAACAGGCATTCGTGAATTACGTAATGGAAAGAATCGAATTGTAATGGTGACAGATGGAGTATTAGAATGCGGGGAACGTCGGTATGAAACTCCTGTAAATCTGTATAGTGATATGAATAGAAATGAGATAGAACTTCACGAAAGTGTACATTATGTATTAGAACATGTTCATCATCAATTCGGACGAGATAGTGCGACAATTATTAGTTGGGACGTTGAAAACAAAGAGAATGCTACATATCCGAGTAATCAGCCGGGTAAAAAGTAAAGGAGGAGACATCACTGTTTTTAGTTAAAGGGATTTTATTAGTAATATGGATCATATTTGTAGTTATTTTGGAAAAAGTAGTGAGGAAAAAATTAAATATACCGAAACAAATAGACTGGAATAGAAAATATGTAAACAACTCTCATAAATGGGGTACTAGGGTTCTTATCATTTCTTATATAATTGTTACGATGATATGTGCCACTTTAAATCCCATTTATATTAGTAATTTACCCATATTATTTTTAATAACTTTATACTGCTTTCAATCATATATGGAGTGGAAATATGATAAAGAATCAAGGGAATATGTCATTTCTTTAGGAACAGTTCCATTATTAATAATAACAGGAATTATGTTTAATCTCTTCTTTTATAGTTATTGGATTTAATCATATGTGGAATGAATGGGGAGACAAAATGAAAATACCTAAATTACGTGCTGAAGTAATAATTTTAAATGAATATCATTCTAAAGTACTTGTACAATGTGATTTAAGTGAAACATTTTATCGTTTTCCAGGCGGTTCTATTGAATTTGGTGAAACAGCAAAAGAAGCAATAATGCGAGAATTAATGGAAGAATACGATTTGAAGATTGATGTTCAAGAATTAGCAGTTATAAATGAGGATATTTTTGAGTGGAACAACGAAAAAAGACATCATTGCACATTGATACATAGGGGGACTGTTCAAGAGAGAATTATAAAGGAAATAAGACATAAAGAATATGAAGATATTATATTAACTTGGAAAAGTATAAATGAATTAATGGAGAAGCCCACATATCCTGAAGGGATTATAAGCTATTTAGAAGAGGATAACCGTAATATAGTCCACTTTATTTCTAAAAATAAATAAAGTAATAGGAGGGGAACAACAATGAGTACCTCTACAATCTTGATTATTATTATTGGACTGGCTATAGGTGGTTACTTTTTAGAACAGTTTTTAAGAAGAAAGTTGAAAGTGGAAAAAAGAGGGATATTTGGATGTAAGCATGTGAATAGTTTACATGTAAAATTGGAAATAGGGCTTATTATTATTTATGTAATAGGTAGTTGTTATTATATGTTTGAATTTGAAAACGCTAAAATGGCTTATGTCATGTTCACTTATTTAGGGATATCATGGACTTTAAGAGCATGGATGGAATGGAAATATGATAGAAAATCAAAAGAATATATACTTTCTATAACGGGAATGATTGCATTTATATTGATGCTCTCAATACTAGTTTATTTCGTTCCACCTGCTGCATAATAAGGTGATTATTGATGGTACAAATCAATAGTTAACTAATAAATAAGAAACCATTTAGTAGTAAATGGTTTCTTATTTAAATTTATCATTTATTTTAGCTAAAATGGATGTAACGAAATTTGTTTTATCTTCAGCATATCGATGTTTATCATTAGGATTAGCTTGTGAAAGTAGAATCTTTAACTGTTCATACTGTATACGAGAAGTTTTGTTGTCAATTAAGTAATCTCTGAATTGTAATTGTTCTATTAAATATGTATTGCCTTGTTCATACATATGAATTTGATGAGTTCGTGGATCTCCTTTATTAAAATAATATCGTTCAGGCAGTACATCTTTTCTGTATTTATAGTTTAGCAGTTCTAATTTATTAATACATTTTAAACCGTCCTTATACTCATTTAGTTCGATTGCAATATCAATAACTGGCTTTGCACTTAGATGTGGAATAGAGGTACTACCAATATGGTGTATCGCTAAAATATGTTCGCCAATTTGTTCCTCAATGAATTGTTTCTCTTTTATAAACTCAATTTCCCATTCTTCAGTCCACGGAACTAAAAATACTTTTCCATACGGTAAACCTAACATTTAATTAGCACCTCTTTCAAAATGGTTTTCAAAAAGTCTATTACATTTTCTTAAAGCTTCTTAACACAAGGTATTCCCACAATCTCCATGGAAGAATCTTCTTCGCAAAAATCATAAATTTTACACCTTTTCCAATCGGATATCGTAATTTCGTACGCTTCGATTCAGCAATTTCTACGATTTTATTAGAAACATCTATCGGATTACCAAATGTATCACTGCCGCTATTAATATGTTTTTGTATTTTATCCATATATTCATTGTAAGGAGAAGTAGTTTCAGATTGGTTTGTAGCTAGTTGTTTACCTACTTCCCAAATATTTGTGTTATAAGAACCTGGTTCCACTAAAACAACATCTATTCCGAACGGTTTTACTTCTAAACGAAGGGATTCACTCCAGCCTTCTAACGCATATTTTGAAGAAACGTAAGGGGATAGACCAGGAAATCCAACTTGACCACTAATGCTGCTTATATTAATGATTTTCCCACTTTTTTGTATTCTCATATAAGGTAAAACAAGCTGAGTGATTGATATAGCCCCAAAAAGATTCGTTTCAAATTGTTTACGGTATTCCTCTACCGGAATCTCTTCTACAAAGCCCCCATGTGCATATCCTGCGTTATTAATCAGTAGGTCTACTTTGTTTATTTCTTTTAAATATAATTGAAAGTTATGTATTGAGTTTTGATCGGTTACATCTAATTGTTGAACTGTTATGTTTTTCTGCAAGTTGAGTTGAGTAGCTTGAGAAATTAAGTTCACTTGTTTTTCAAGGTTTCGCATTGTAGCTATGACTAAATAGTCTTTTTTCGCAAGCTCAAGTGTTGTTAAAAGACCGAAACCGCTTGAAGCCCCGGTTATAACTGCGATTTTTTTATCCATTTTCCGCCAGCTTTCTTTTTCTTTTATCATAACGAGTTATGAAAAGAAAATCTATTACTCTTACATTCGTTTTGAGAGCAATACCGTTAATTCTATTTTAAAAGAGGGAATCATACGGACTCAGCGTATATAAAGAAGTGAGTATGAATACGTTAATGAAATGAGGGAATAAAAATGGCCCATGTGAAAGATGTTTTAGCAGATCAATTATTAGCGAATGCAAACGACCCCAGTTGGTATATTCCATTTTCAGATGCAGTGAAAGATCTATCTGAGAGAGAAGCTTTCTGGAAACCGAATGAAGAGAGTAATAGTATAGCTGAAATCGTACAACATTTACTGTATTGGAACTCTACGTGGCAAACTAGGTATAAAGAATCAAATGTGAATGCAGTACCCGCTATAGGAGATAATAACAAAAGTTTTATGCTTTCAGATAATCAATCTTTCGATGAGTTAAGAGAAAAACTACTAGAGAAACTGTTACAATGGCAAAAGCTTATAGATGAAGAGAAGGTTGAAAATGATGTAGTTGGATTTCCTGTTTCTGCAAAGTGGTGGGAAATATTAGCGAATGTAACGACTCATAATGCTTATCATATTGGTCAAATTATTTACATTCGAAAATTACAGAAAAGTTTTGATAATGAATAAGATCATAATTCTCAAATTAGGTGAACAAAAGTGGACAAAACGAGACACCTGTCTCATTTTGTCCACTTTTTTATTGTGAAAGAAAAGAGAAAATCTATTAAATCAAGGATTAGAATTTGGCACAGTACTTGCAATATAAAAGATGAACAAGAAAATAGGAGGGCTGAACATGTTAAAAACAACTGAAAGTAAAGGGAATGAAATTACGAAAGAACAAGCTCGTTGGATGTATGAAAAAATGTTAGAAATTCGTAAGTTTGAAGATAAGGTACATGAATTGTTCGCGCAAGGCGTTTTGCCAGGTTTCGTTCATTTATACGCAGGTGAAGAAGCGGTAGCGGTTGGTGTATGTGCCCACTTAACAGATAGTGACAGTATTACTAGTACGCATAGAGGACATGGGCATTGTATCGCAAAAGGCTGTGACTTAAATGGGATGATGGCTGAACTTTTTGGGAAAGTGACAGGGTTATGTAAAGGTAAAGGCGGTTCCATGCATATTGCCGATTTAAATAAAGGAATGCTTGGTGCAAATGGCATTGTAGGCGGAGGTTTTCCACTTGCTTGCGGTTCAGCATTAACAGCTAAATATAAAGGAACGAAAGATGTGAGTGTTTGTTTCTTCGGTGACGGAGCAAATAATGAAGGGACATTCCATGAAGGGGTTAATTTAGCGGCGATTTGGAAGTTACCAGTTATTTTTATTGCAGAAAATAACGGTTACGGTGAAGCAACAACATTTGAATATGCTTCAAGTTGTGATTCCATTGCCGATCGGGCGAAAGCTTATAATATTCCAGGTGTTCAAGTAGATGGAAAAGATTTACTTGCAGTATATAAAGCAGCTGAAGAAGCGGTGGAGCGCGCACGTAATGGCGGTGGTCCAACAATAATTGAATGTATGACATATCGCAATTATGGTCATTTCGAAGGTGAAGCGCAAACATATAAAACTTCAGAAGAAAAAGAAGAACATTTAAATGAAAAAGATGCGATTGTGAATTTCCGTAAGCATTTAATTCATGAAGCTTTATTAACTGAATCTGAACTTGTGGATATGGAAAAGGCAGTAGATGAAGCAGTACAAAAATCAATTGAATTTAGTGAAAATAGTCCATATCCAGAGGATGAAGAATTATTAAAAGATGTATACGTTTCTTACAAATAAGAGGAGGGTGAAAAATAATGACTAGAACAGTAAGTATGTCAACTGCAATCAATGAAGCGATGAAAATATCAATGCGTCGTGATGAAAATGTAATTTTAATCGGAGAAGACGTTGCAGGCGGTGCACAAGTGGATCACTTGCAAGATGATGAAGCTTGGGGCGGTGTACTCGGCGTTACGAAAGGGCTTGTACAAGAATTTGGTCGGAATCGTATTTTAGATACTCCAATTTCTGAAGCAGGTTATATGGGAGCAGCAATGGCAGCTGCGGCAACGGGATTACGTCCGATTGCTGAATTAATGTTTAATGATTTTATTGGAAGCTGTCTTGATCAAGTATTAAACCAAGGTGCAAAATTCCGTTATATGTTCGGTGGTAAAGCGAAAGTGCCAGTTACAGTACGTACGATGCATGGTGCTGGTTTTAGTGCAGCGGCACAGCATTCACAAAGTTTATACGCTTTATTTACGAGCATTCCAGGTATTAAAGTTGTCGTTCCTTCCACTCCATATGACGCAAAAGGCTTATTATTAGCAGCAATTGAAGATGACGATCCAGTAATCTTCTTTGAAGATAAAACACTTTACAATATGAAAGGCGAAGTACCAGAAGGGTACTATACAATTCCTTTAGGAAAAGCAGATATTAAACGCGAAGGTTCTGATGTAACAATCGTCGCAATTGGAAAACAAGTTCATACAGCACTTGCAGCTGCTGAGCAATTATCGAAAAAGGGACTTGAAGTAGAAGTAATCGATCCACGTTCTTTATCACCACTGGATGAAGATACGATTTTAGCATCTGTTGAAAAAACAAATCGCCTAATTGTTATTGACGAAGCAAATCCAAGATGTAGTATCGCAACAGATATTGCAGCAATAGTAGCGGATAAAGGATTCGATATGTTAGATGCACCTATTAAACGAATTACAGCACCACATACACCAGTTCCGTTCTCTCCACCACTTGAAAAGTTGTATTTGCCAACGCCGGAGAAAGTAATTGAAACTGTATCAGAAATGATTGGAGACCAATCTTTATTACATGTGTAATGAAACGATGAGAAGGGAGCGATAACCATGGCTGTAGAAGTTGTAATGCCAAAGTTAGGTATGGCGATGAAAGAAGGTATTATTACGAGCTGGAATGTTAAAACAGGCGATAATGTGGCTAAAGGTGAACTAATTGCTAGTATTAACTCGGAAAAAATCGAAACGGAAATAGAGGCACCAGCTGATGGAACTGTTCTTGATATAGCTGTAAGTGAAGATGAGGGAGTTCCACCTGGCACTGTAATTTGCTATATCGGTAAGCAGAATGAAAAAGTAGAAGTCCATGAAAGTACAAATGTTGTAGAAGAAAAAATACCTAATTTAGAA
Organism: Bacillus sp. BML-BC051; assembly: GCF_019656175.1. Taxonomy (NCBI): domain Bacteria; kingdom Bacillati; phylum Bacillota; class Bacilli; order Caryophanales; family Bacillaceae; genus Bacillus; species Bacillus sp. BML-BC051. The sequence continues at coordinate 13,477 of NZ_BPLI01000004.1, read as the reverse complement.
TCTAAAAATGTACAACATCCAGAAACATATGCGAAAGAAGTAGCAAAACAAAGAATCAAAATTTCACCTGTAGCGAAGAAAATTGCAAAGTCTGAAAATCTAGATATCAAGGCATTAGTTGGTACAGGTCCTGGCGGAAGAATTACAAAGGTAGATGTGTTAAAGGTGCTTGAAGAAAGAGTGACGATTCCAGAAATATTTGAACAAGAAGAAAGTAAAGTAATTCCGGTGACTGGTATGCGAAAAGCAATCGCAAACCGTATGCATGCAAGCTTACAAAATAGTGCGCAATTAACATTAACGATGAAAGTAGATGTGACAGATTTACTTGCTTTACATAAAGACATAGCGGAAGTTGTACAAAAACGATACGATAACAATCTAACCATTACAGATTTCGTTTCTCGTGCTGTTGTATTAGCGCTTAGAGAGCATAAAGAAATGAATAGCGCTTATATAGATGATGCAATTCATCAATTTGAACATGTTCATTTAGGTATGGCAGTCGCGTTAGAAAAAGGATTAGTTGTTCCGGCTATACGCTTTGCTAATAATCTATCTGTAGTAGAGTTATCTAAAGAGATTAAGAATGTGGCACAAAAGGCACGAGCAGGCAGTTTAAGTAGTGATGATATGCAAGGGACAACATTTACAATTAGTAATTTAGGTAGCTTTGGGATTGAATATTTTACGCCAGTATTAAATACGCCGGAAACTGGTATTTTAGGTGTAGGTGCAATTGAACATGTTCCACTATATAAAGGAAAGAAAATAAAAAAAGGGAGTATGTTACCTTTAAGTTTAACATTCGATCATCGTGTATTAGATGGTGCACCAGCAGCTGCATTTTTACGCACAATTAAACGTTATTTAGAAGAACCTGTAACAATTCTTTTATAAAGAGAAGGTGAGAGAATGAGTAAATTAGTTGTTATTGGAGGCGGACCTGCTGGGTATGTAGCAGCAATTACCGCGGCTCAAAATGGGAAAGATGTCATTCTAATTGATGAAGCAAATCTTGGCGGGACTTGTTTAAATGTTGGTTGCATGCCTACAAAATCTTTGTTAGAAAGTGCAGAAGTGCATGACATTGTGAGAAAAGCGAACTATTATGGAATTGCTCTTAACGAAGGAAGTATTTTAGTTGATTGGAAGCAAATACAGGTGCGGAAATCACAAATCGTAACGCAACTCGTGCAAGGAATTCAATATTTAATGAAGAAAAATAAAATACAAGTTATACAAGGTAAAGCGAGATTTGAAACGGATCACCGAGTGAGAGTTGCACATGGTGATAAAGAAACCGCAGTAGATGGAGAGCAATTCATTATAGCCGCAGGTTCAGAACCAACTGAATTACCTTTTGCTCCATTTGATGGGAAGTGGATTTTAAATAGTAGCCATGCAATGTCCCTAGAAAATATACCGAAATCATTACTAATCGTTGGAGGTGGTGTAATAGGGTGCGAGTTTGCAAGTATTTATAGTCGTCTTGGAACAAAAGTTACGATTGTTGAAATGGCACCGCAATTATTACCTGGTGAAGATGAAGATATCGCACATATTTTAAGAGAGAAACTAGAAAATGATGGTGTAGAAATATTTATAGAAGCAGCTTTAAAAGGATTAAATAATTATAAGAAGCAAGCTTCATTTGAATATGAAGGAAATATCCAAGAAGCCAATCCGGAATATGTACTTGTTTCTGTCGGCCGAAAACCACGTGTACAAGGACTAGATTTAGAAAAAGCAGGCATTCAATTTTCAAATAAAGGGGTTGCTGTGAATGAACATATGCAAACAAATGTATCACATATTTACGCAGCAGGTGATGTGATTGGTGGAATCCAGCTTGCTCACGTTGCTTTCCATGAAGGAACGACAGCAGCATTACATGCGAGTGGAGAAGATGTGAAAGTTAACTATCATGCAGTACCTCGATGTATATACACATCCCCAGAAATCGCAAGTGTAGGTTTAAATGAAAAAGATGCAAGAGAGCAGTACGGTGACATACAAATTGGTGAATTTCCTTTTACAGCGAACGGAAAAGCGCTTATTATTGGAGAACAAACGGGGAAAGTAAAAGTTATTGTGGAACCTAAATATCAAGAAATTATAGGGATTTCAATTATCGGTCCTCGTGCAACCGAACTGATCGGACAAGGAACCGTAATGCTTCATACAGAAGTTACCGCTGATATAATGAGAGATTATATTGCAGCGCATCCAACTTTATCTGAAGCGATTCATGAAGCATTATTGCAAGCGATAGGACATGCTGTACATGCTTAAATGAAAATATAATAAACCACTATTCTCTAAATGAATAAGAGAATAGTGGTTTGGATTTTTACAGAAAAAATTGAATATCCTATTATTTTTTTACGTCAATCGCTGAAGTAATATCGTTCCAATCAGCAGCTAAATTAGCAGTTTTACCGTACCAATCAGCATGTTTAAATACAACACCTTTTCCATATCCCTGTGTGGAAGTATGCTCCCAAAGTGTCGTTGAATAACTTGCTGAAGGCGATGCTGTACTTACAGAAGAAATTCTGTCATTCCAGCTAGAAGGCAAGTTTTTAAAACCGCTGCTCCAGTAAATATATTGGCCACCTTTATCTTTATGTTCATAAAAATCAGTACTACCAGCACCGCTACCTAAAGGATTAATTTTATTTTTAAGTGCTTTTTTATCCTTTTCAATATAAGCATCTAATGTTTCACGGCTAGTAAAACCATAAGCTAGCCAATCTCCATTTTCATTTTGCTCAGGTAATACCATAGTAATTTGGATGTCTTTTTTCTCCTGATCACTTAATTTTGCAAAGGAAGTAACATTCTGTTCATCAACTTTTAAATAATCAAATGATTTAATTACATTACTTTTTTCTTCAGCACTTGCTACTCCTAGTCCGCCAGTTAATGCAAATCCCGCTACTAATGTCCCTGCTACTAATTTCTTCAACATATAACCATCCCTTTTTGTTTAGATTTTTGTACAGGTGAATCTTTGTACTAGTAAAATGTATTCTAATTATTGATTGTTGTAAATATTCTGAAGTTTTAGAAATAAAAGGCGGAATATTTACAGTTTTGCATTTATTCTTTAGAAAAAATAGTTATTGGAATGATATAATAAATAGATATATCGCTTTTGTTGGATGTTAAAATGTTTTAGGAGGAAAGCCATTGAAGTATTTCAATAAAGATTGGTATAAAGAAATGCAAGTATCTGGATTTTTAATTTTCCCAGAAACAGTAGAAGAATGGGAAGAGATGTTGCGAGAGAGCGAAAAAATAGGAATGGATTATAAGCAAAGTTTAAGAGAAGACGTGGAAGAAAAGAAAGAAGATTTATTAAAGTTTCTACCTAAGTCATTACATCCATACATTCATGACAATACAATTAATTCAGAATATCCATCGAAACAATTAAAGAAACTTATGCTTGAATGGAGAGTAGATTATGAGAAAAGAATGAATGATTTAGAACAAGCCTGTATAGATACTTATAATAGTATAAAAGAAAAGCTCTCGCAGAATGTCGTTCAACTACATGATTACTCACTACATGACAGTGTAGTCAAATCAGTAGAGAAAAAATCAAAAGATACGCTAATTATTACTTTAGATTGCAGTGGTACTTTCAGTGAATTTGATAGACTGCAAGTAACTTTTACAGGTGTAACGAAATGTTCAATTTCGGAAGATTTTGAAGGTGCTTGGTGGTTATGTCATGAAATAGATCTTACTAATGAAGGGTTCGAATTGGGTGTTTTATTTGATTGCCCATTTGAAGAAGTGACAATTTGTGCAAAAGACGTATTGCTTGAGTTAGGTAACTAGTAAACTTTATCACTTTACAAACAAAAAAACAGTCTTATAAGACTGTTTTTTATTTAGATGCTAAATTATCAAGTTTCCAATATGTATCTGTTAACGGCGCAGCTTTGCTATCTATGTATAAATACATATTATTTAAATCTTTTGGTGAAGTTTTCATATTAAATTGAATGTCGCTAGTTAAAGAAAACTCAGATGGAACCTTTTTAGCATTTTCATTTTGTATAACTGCACCTTCGTATTTTTCACCCGTTTTTTCATCTTTTATGAAATATTTTATTTCTGAAAGATCTATCGTTTGTCCGTCAACACGAGCGTTATTTATAGTAACGCGAGCTGTGAGACGCCACTCTTTGTCTATTTTTTCGAATTTAGCATTTTCAACAGTTGCTCTATAGTATTCATTTTTATATATTTCCCCATAGTGCATTGCATTCTTTTCAAGAGCGCTCTTTTCTTGTTTCGGTGCAGTATTCCCATTACATCCTGCCATTAGTCCTGTAAATAATAATGCTGTACAAGTTACTTTAATTATAGATTTCATAATAATTCCTTTCTGTGTTAAAAAGTAAAACATAGGAATAATTTTACATAAATAGGAAGTTAAATGGAAGTATGTTTGTGGAATATGCAAATATGCATTTGTTTCGTTCTGAAGTTAACGGAATAGAAAGAGGGAAAAGCTGAATAAAACGGAGTGAATAAGAATTGAAAATATTGTAAAACGGAAGAGACATGCATATAATTAAAATAAGGATGAGATTTCAGAATCTTCAATAACGGCGGTGGGTACATGTTTACTGAAGAGCGTAGAGAGAAAATTCTAGAGTTACTTAAGAAAAACGGAAGGGTAATTGCTAAAGATCTTGCGGAAAGTTTCGATATGTCTATTGATTCTATAAGAAGAGATTTGTCTATTATGGAGAAGGATGGCTTGTTAAAAAGAACACATGGAGGTGCAGTTGAACTTACGCGAGTGAGGAACTTAGCCGCCAAACCATCGAAATGTTATCGTGATAGTTCACTAAATGCAGAAGCGATTGCGAAAGTTGCTGCATCATACATACAAGAAGGAGATTCCGTTTTTATTGGCGGGGCATCTATTCATAATACGATGTTAAAGTATTTACCTGAAACATCATTTACAGTGATTACGAATTCTTTAGAGATTGCTAGTAAGTTACGGGAGTATAAGAATGTAGAAACGTATTTAATTGGTGGAAAAGTGAAACCATCAGGAAATATGACAGATACACTTGCCTCTGAAATGATAAGTAGATTATCTATTGATCTGTATTTCTCTACAGGTGGCGGCATTTCATTAAATGGTATAAGTACTGCAACGCCTGAAGTTGCTTATTTTGGAAAAACCGTAAGTAAAATTGCTAGAAGAAATATTTGTTTAGCTCCTCATAATAAACTCGGAATAGACTGCTTTATAAAAGGAGAGTCACTAATAGAAATCGAACTTATTATAACAGATGAAGAAGCTAGTAAAGAAACGATTCAACAACTTCAGGAACAAGGTAAAGAAATTGTAATAGCGTCAATAGATCCCATTTAAAAGGAGTTTAAAATGATTATAAAAGAACAAGAGTTTCATATAAATGGATTAATTTATACAGTTCGTTCTGCAGTTGAAACGGATGCAGAGCAGTTATCGAAAATTAGAGTTCAGATCGATGGTGAAACTGAAAATATGGATAGAGAAGCTGGGGAGGGATTTATAGATAAGTTAGGTTTTCAAAAAATAATAAAAACAGATAGTGAAAGGATAAAGAATCTCTTTTTAGTTGCAGAAGTGGACAACCGAATCGTAGGATTTTCAAGATGTGAAGGATCAAACTTGAAGAGATTAAAACATAAAGTAGAATTTGGTGTTTGTATTTTAAGAGAGTTTTGGGGATATAGAATCGGTAAGAGTTTACTGCAACAATCTATTCAGTGGGCTGATGAAAATGAGATTAAAAAGATATCATTACAAGTATTAGAGACAAACGAGAAAGCCATTCAACTTTATAAAAAATTAGGTTTTGAAGTAGAAGGTATTTTGAAACATGATAAAAGGCTGTCGGATGGGAAGTATTATAATACGGTTGTAATGGGAAGATTCATAAAAGAGGTGTAGTGGAATGTTTTACAGAAGAAAGTACTATTTAGTAAAGAATGAATTTGTAGAAATATTTAACGAGCATTTTACTAACACGAACTTACCCAATCAATTAAAGCATGGTTCCAGGCTAATAGGACGCTGGATGAAAGATAATAATGATGGTACAACTGAAATATTCGCCATATGGGAATACGATAGTTATATACAGTATAAAGAAATTGAATCGAAAATCAGAAGCGACGAGGGGCATGTGAAAAGAATATATGATTGGTATGAAAAGCATGGCGGAAGAGAATATGTTTTACAGAAGTACATACTAGAGTTAAAAAATGAAGAGTTAGTCTGTACAGTAAGGTGATAGAGGAGGGAGTAATAATGAGAATTAAAACAAAATTATATTTTAGTTTAGCATCTACCATTTTATTTGCAATAGCGGTCATTGTTTTCTTTATAAATGATACTCCACAAAAGTGGTTTTGGTTATGTATTTTCTTTGCGTCCATTATACAAAATATGGTTTTACTAAAAAAGAATAAAGAAGTGCATTAAGATATTCAAATTATTAACATATTTGTGTCGTCTTTCTAGTTTTATTGAAAACGCTTTTATTCAGTTTTATAATAAAAGTATGTTTTTAATAATCTCCAAAATAATGAATAGGGAGATGATACAATGTTAGCTTCACCGTTTTACTTACATACATGGAAAAAGTTTATTAATGAAGGGGTCCTTGATTCGAACCGTATGAACGAAAGAATTTCAGAGTCATGGCATCGATGTAAACAAGCAAATGTGAATCCTCACATGAATAAAGGTCAGAAAATTTTGTCTTCTAATGTTTTTCAAGATCAAAAGAAAAAGAGTGAAATCTTCCTTGATATAGCAATACCTCAAATACAAAATATGAGAAAAACCATTGATGAACTGCAAATGATGGCATTATTAATCGATCCAGACGGTTACGTTCTATCGCTAAGTGGAAATAAACAAACGTTAAAACGAGCGAAACATATTAACTTCATTGAAGGTGTGAAATGGACGGAAGCAGCTGTTGGTACAAATGCGATAGGAACCGCGTTACAGATTGAAGAGGCTATTATGATAAGTGGTACAGAGCATTATTCTGTCGCATCTCATAGCTGGAGTTGTGCGGCCGCTCCCATTCATAATGATGATGGGAAATTAATTGGAGTTCTAGATTTCTCCTGTCCAATTGAATTTTCCCATCCATATATGCTTGGAATGGTAACCTCGATTGCACATGCGATTGAACGTGAATGTAGTATTCGAGTGCATCAAAATGAACTGCATTTAATCCATCGTTTTTTAGATGTAATTGACAGTGATGAACAAGTTGTCATTTGTAATCATCGTGATGTTATCGTTTCTGCGAGCAAGAGTGTTCGGGAACGAGTTTCTAATTGGTCACGAATGAAACTTGAAGATTTAATGCAAAATGGGTTGAAATCTAAATTAGAAGTACCAGTATATAGTAATGATAGAATGATCGGGAAATGTATTTATGTAAAGGAAAATAAACAAGGAAATGTATTTTCAACTTCCCCATTTATAAACGGAATTACTTTCCCTGGAGTTATTGGGACAAGCAATGCATTTCAACATACTTTAGAAGAAATTAAGCTTGTATCTCCAACTGATGCTAGTGTATATGTTTGTGGTGAAACAGGTGTAGGCAAAGAATATGTAGCGAGGTCGATTCATGAAAATAGCCCAAGAAAAAATGGTCCTTTTATAGCTGTTAACTGCGGTTCATTGCCGAAAGAATTAATGGAAAGTGAATTATTCGGTTATGCTGAAGGCGCGTTTACAGGTGCGCGGCGCCAAGGATATAAAGGGAAATTCGAACAAGCAGACGGAGGGACAATATTTTTAGATGAAATTGGTGAAGTACCACCAGAGATGCAAGTAGCATTATTGCGTGTTTTACAAGAACGAACAGTAACCCCAATTGGTAGTTCAAAAGAGGTACCGGTAAATATTCGTATTATTACTGCGACACATAAAGATTTACTGAGATTAGTAGAAGAAGGGAAATTCCGTCAAGATTTATATTATCGTTTACATGTGTATCCGCTATATGTTCCATCGTTAATAGAAAGAAAAGAGGATATTCCGTACTTCATACAACATTTTTGCGAACGAAAGAATTGGAATGTTGTATTCCCAAAAAGTATTTGTAATCAATTTTCACAACATGTATGGCCCGGAAATATTCGAGAGTTATTAAATGTATTAGAACGTATTTACATTTTGTCGCAAGGTCGGAAAATATGCAAAAAACAAATCTCTTTTTTATTACAAACCATGATGGGAAATCAACATCAACTTGCATTGCAAGCAGAAAATAAAACGGAACTTACATTAAATTTCCGTGAAAAAATACAGCGTGATAGCATGATTGAAGCGCTAGAAAAGACGAATGGAAATGTTTCGTTAGCTGCAAAACTTTTAGATGTACCCCGAAGTACATTTTATAAACGAATGCAAAAATATAAGTTATAAAGTAGATTTTTGTAATCTACTTTTTCTTTGTGGGCTCATGTTCTGTCGGAATGTGCGCTTACCGGGGAAATAATAGAATAGTTAGAAATTAATTTCCGGGAGGGGGACTTATGTGAAGTATATTGAAATTGGCATCGGAAATAGGTGGTTCGTTCGAACAGAAACTGAAAATACAGATGGAACTGAATTTGAAGAACGTGGAATTATAAAACCAATTTACTTTGAGTCTTTATATGTACGAATTTGGTTTCGGAAAACGTGTTTAATTTTTGATACGAAAGAAGGATTTAAGAAAGTAAGCAAAAGTAGAGATGATTATAAGTTTATTGTTGGAATTGTAAGTAGGTTAAAGCAATAGAATTAAATAGGGGGTGTTTTTATAATTAGAATTACGACATTCATAATCGCTATTATTGTAATGGGCTATTCTATTTACAGTTTGAATGATGATTCGAAGCAAAGTATGCTTATTTTGCAATTATTATTAGGTTTTATGCTTGCTGGTATGGGGATACAAAACATTAAGAAAGATGAAAAAGAGAATAAGAATATGGGACTGTTGCTTTTACTTACATCGCTAATTTGTATCATTGTATTGGTAATAAAATATTTAAAATAACCTGTTACTTAATATGTTGAGTAACAGGTTATTTTTTTGAAGTTTGCTCATTAAAAATTTTAATAGCTGTTTGATACATCTTTCTATCAATACAAAATCTTTCTGTCATCCAATAAGCGAGTTCAGAAGAGGTAAGGTTATGTTCTCTTTTCTTACCTTGGAAATATCGTTTTAAAACATTATCATTAAATGATAGAAATTCGTTTACTAGTTTTTCTGACAACATATTTTTTTCCTTTCTATATAGAAGTTAGCATTAAAAATATTATACAATTAATATCAGAAAATACAGTTATTTATTAATGGAGTGTGAGAGATTTATATGTCTATGTCGCTATATTATAAAAAAATCCGGGAGAAATTAGGCCATGAACTAATTTTTGTGCCGAGTGTAGCTGCTGTTATAAAAAATAGGCAAGGAGATATTTTGTTTCAATATCCTGGCGGGGAATACTGGAGTTTGCCAGCTGGAGCAATTGAACTTGGAGAAACTCCAGAAGAAGCAATAGTTCGGGAAGTTTGGGAAGAAACAGGATTGAAAGTGCAAGTGAAAAAACAAAAAGGAGTATTTGGAGGTGAAGAGTATCGTCATACATATCCGAATGGTGATGAAGTAGAATATATTGTTGTTGTGTTTGAGTGTGAAGTTACTAGTGGCGAGCTAAAATCAATAGATAGTGAATCTTTAAAACTACAATATTTCTCTTTATCTGAAAAGCCACCTTTAGCGTTACCATACCCAGATAAAATATTTTTATAGATGTAAAATAGCACACCTTATTTATTGAAGGTGTGCTATTTATATAACCCCGTCGTATACATTTCCGTCAATGTATGTACTATCTCTTCTAACTCTAATTTTTTATCATTTTTCACAATCGTCCAAAGAAACATCTCATTCATCGCGAACCAAGCACGGGCTACAATTTCTTTATTTAATTCAGTCTGTGCTAATTCACTTTCTTGAGAGTACGTAATATCCTGCGTAATATTGTTTATAAAGCGTTCCTGTATCTCGTCCCATTTTTGACGTATCTCTTTTGATAATCCGATTGCTTCTTGTACAACTTGCAATATAGCTCGTTCTTTCTCTGCTAATTGTAGAAATGCTCTAACTTGATTTTGAATCATGCTACGTGCTTCTTCTTTTGTTTGAGGCGAAAAGGAGCGCTCAGCAATATCATAAAATTGATTCATAACATCTTCCATTAAAACAATGAGGAGATCATCTTTATTTTTAAAGTATACATATGCGGTGCCATAACCAGTTTCTGCATGTTTAATAATTTGTGTAATTGTCGTTTTTTGAAATCCGTTATGTATAAAAATCGTGTAACCAGCGTGTAATAGTTTCTTCTTTGTTTCTAAGGAGCGGTGTTTTCTTGATGAAAGAGTAGTGTTTTTCAAAGAATCACCTCTTTATACTGAAATGTCTGAAAATATAACTGTATTGTAAAAGAAATGCATATATAAAGTCAACTGACATAATATCATTGACGTTATATCAACTAAGGTGATATATTTCAATTAGTTAGAATAAAAAGAAAATTAAAAGAAGGTGACACCATGTATAAAGAACCATTTCAATCAACTTATGAATATGCGCTTGAATGTGATAAACATGATGAACTGAAAGATTTTCAAACTGAATTCTATAAAAAAGAAGGAACAATATATTTAGATGGAAACTCATTAGGACTACTTTCAAAAAGAGCAGAAAAATCGTTACTTACGTTACTCGATTCATGGAAGGAGCATGGTATTGACGGTTGGACAGAGGGTGAGCATCCGTGGTTTTTCCTTTCGGAGAAATTAGGTGAATTGACAGCACCTCTTATTGGAGCTTTACCGGAAGAAACAATTGTAACCGGTTCCACGACGACAAATATACACCAAGTAATTGCGACATTTTATGAGCCAAAAGGAATACGTACAAAAATTCTTGCTGATGAATTAACTTTTCCATCAGATATATATGCACTTCAAAGTCAAATTCGTTTAAAAGGATTAGATCCAGATGAGCATTTAGTTCGAGTGAAAAGCCGAGATGGAAGAACACTTTCTGAAGATGATATTATTCAAGCGATGACAGATGATATCGCGTTAATTTTATTGCCTTCTGTACTATATAGAAGCGGACAAATTCTTGATATGAAACGTTTAACAGCGGAAGCGCATAAGCGTGGTATTCATATCGGATTCGATTTATGTCATTCAGTCGGTTCTATTCCGCATCATTTCAAAGAATGGGATGTTGATTTCGCTATTTGGTGTAATTATAAATATTTAAATGCAGGACCTGGTGGTGTTGCGGGGCTTTATGTAAATAAAAAGCATTTTAATAGACTTCCAGGATTATCAGGTTGGTTTAGTTCTAGAAAAGATAAGCAGTTTGATATGGAACATACATTAACAGCTGCTGATCATGCAGGTGCTTATCAAATTGGTACACCGCACGTATTAAGTACTGCACCGTTAATCGGTTCTCTTGAAATCTTTAAAGATGCTGGAATAGAACGTTTACGTGAAAAATCGCTACATATAACAAGATACATGCTTAATTTAATTGATCATGAATTAAAAGACTTTGGATTTACAATCGGCAATCCATTAGAGGATGAAAAACGAGGCGGCCACATTTATTTAGAGCATGCTGAAGCAGCACGCATTTGTAAAGCGCTAAAAGCAAATGGGGTTATTCCTGATTTTCGTGCACCTAATGGAGTAAGACTTGCGCCGGTTGCTTTATATAACACATACGAAGAAGTGTGGCATTCTGTTCAAATTTTAAAGAAAATCATGAAAGATGAAGAATATAAGCAGTTTGAAAATAAGCGAGAGGTTGTGGCATAGGCATGAAAACTTCAGAGTGGATTGATATTTCACAACCGCTAAATAACGATATTGCCACTTGGCCAGGAGATACACCGTTCTTGTATGAAGTTTCATGGTCAAAAGAAGAGAGTGGGTCAGTAAATGTCGGAAAGTTAACGATGAGTATTCATACAGGTACTCATATTGACGCACCGTTTCATTTTGATAATGATGGAAAGAAAGTAATAGATTTAGATGTTCAAGTTTATGTCGGTCCAGCGCGCATCATAGATGTTTCTAATCTTGAAAGCATTGGGAAAAAGGAATTAGACAGCTTTCATTTAGAAGGCGTAGAAAGATTGTTGTTACGCACATCTTCACATGGTAAAGCGAATGAATTCCCAGATGTAATCCCGCATTTACGTGCAGATATAGCACCGTTTCTTTCAGAGAAAGGTATCCGTTTAATCGGGGTAGATGTACCTTCAGTAGATCCATTAGATGATAAAGAATTAGCAGCGCATCATCAATTGTTTAAACATGGCATACACATTTTAGAAAATGTCGTACTAGATCATGTAGCAGACGGTGATTATGAATTAATCGCATTACCACTTGCCTTAACAGATGCAGATGGAAGTCCAGTTCGAGCAGTTATTAGACCAATATAAGTAGAAATATATAAAAGGGGCGTTTAGCTAATATGAAAGAAAACGAAAAGGTAATTATGGAAAAAGGAATTCATACGGACTTTAAAGAGAATATGACGTACGGGGAATATTTACAATTGGATAGTTTACTATCTTCTCAAAAGAGATTATCAGATCATCATGATGAAATGTTATTCATCGTGATTCACCAAGCAAGCGAGCTTTGGATGAAATTAATTTTACATGAGTTAAATGCAGCAATCGAATCTATTAAAAATGATAAATTACAACCAGCTTTTAAAATGTTAGCACGTGTATCAAAAATTCAGTCGCAAATTATTCAATCTTGGGATATCCTTGCGACATTAACACCATCAGAGTACATTGAATTCCGTGACTCACTCGGTCAAGCTTCAGGGTTTCAATCGTATCAATATCGTATGATTGAGTATGCACTTGGCTATAAAACACCGCACGCATTAAAAATTTATGAAAAGGATCCAGAATTACACGCTCGACTTCATACAGCGCTACATGCAACAAGTTTGTATGATGTGGCAATTCAAGCTCTTGTAAAAGAAGGATTCCCAATCCATAAAGATGTGTTAAACCGTGATATTACGCAGCCTTATGAAGAAGATGCAACAGTAGAAGCAGCTTGGATTGAAGTGTATGCGGATGTGAAAAAACATTGGGATTTATATCAACTCGCTGAAAAATTAATCGATATTGAAGATTGGTTACAACAATGGCGTTTCCGTCATATGAAAACGGTAGAACGCATTATCGGACATAAAATGGGAACAGGCGGCTCTTCTGGTGTATCTTATTTAAAACGAGTACTTGATCAACGTTTCTTCCCAGAGCTTTGGAATGTTCGTACAAAATTATAAAAAAGAAACCTGTCAG
>NZ_BPLI01000003.1:0-54907 GCF_019656175.1 Bacillus sp. BML-BC051 | reverse complement strand
AGTTCTTTGTATGTGATTTCCTCACCTTCAAAAGTTACTGCGATATGATTTGGTGTCTTCTCTACCTGTTCTTCGAACAGTTCAACTACCGTCTTTTCTCTTGGATACTCACTAGAAGTATTGTTAAATTCTCCTGTGATAAGAGCTTTTTCTTCCTCTGGTGTTGCGTCTATTTCTATTAGTTTTTTCTGTGGGTTTAAAGCAATTTCTTGCAGTACTGTTTTTATCCTTGTAAGTATGCTTTGCATTTCACTTTTTTCATACTCATTTGGATTGTACATCATATCCCACCCTAACTCTGTACCATCAAAATGTACACTGAGAGACATTGCATAATTCGTTTGTTCTCTTGCAGATTCCATTCCTATCTGAAGTCCGTTTTCACCACTCTTTAATCGCTCTTCATCTACATAATAGTTCTCAAATACAAATAATGTTTTTATCAGGGCAGAACCTAATTGTGTTTGTTTTTGGATTTCTGCCAATGAACAATAATCATAATTACTACCTTCAATCCCCTGTTTCTGAAGTACTCGTAACAATTCCGCGACCGTCATATCTGCTTCTCTTTTTACCCTGACTGGTATTGTATTTACAAATAGACCTACGATTTCTTCAATTCCCTTTATCTTCGCATTTCTTCCTGATACAACTTTTCCAAACACTACATCATCCGTACGATTGTATTTTTGTAAAACAATACCCCAAGCGGCTTCCATAACAGTATTTATTGTCACATGATTAGCTAGTGCCACCTCATTCAATCTTTGGCTGATTTCTTTATCTAAACTTACTCGTATACGGTTCATTTGTTCTTCGGTCGGTGCTGGCTTTTTCATTGGCTTTATGTCTGCAGGCTCTTCATATGCTGATAAAAGCTCTGTCCAATATTCCATGCCTTTTTCTTTGTCCTGACTTTCAAGCCATTTTATATATGTACTATACTTGGCAGTTTCTCTTCGCTTTTCATCAATACTATTTTCTATGTCTTCCATACACACACCATTTTTTAACTGTTCGTAATATCTTAGAAAATCACCGAATACCAATGACAAACACCATCCATCCATTATGATATGATGGATGCTCCATATCAACTTATGTACCTCATTACCTAACTTAATATACTTTACCCTTAACAACGAATCCTTTTGTAAATCAAAACCACGTTTCACATCAAGTCTTGTAACTTCTAAAATCTTCTTTTCTTGCTCTTCTTCACTAAAGTTAGACAAATCCAACACTTCGTACTCAATGTCTTTGTTTCTCAATACTACTTGTCTTGGTTTATTGATTTTTTGATGTAATATAACGGTCCTAAGTACATCATGTTTTCTTGATAAGAGCTTAAGCGATTGTCCAATTTTTTCTTTATCAACCGCTCCATCCAAATTATATACACTTTGTACTACATAACTTGTTGATTTTTTGTCTAATATATTTTGGAAAAGCATTCCTTCTTGCATTGGTGTGAGAGCATAGATATCCTCGATTGTCGAATTTACAATCGTTTGTTTCCCCATTATGACATGACCTCCATTTATCAAACTAATTCATTAATATAGATAGTTGCATAATTTTAATTCCTTGATAGACACAATCTATTCAAAGATTGCGTACTAACATTATTTTACACCTTTTTACATTTTTTTCATATATTTAAATTGAAAAAATGTAAAATCTAAAAAAACAAGTGTTATCGATAAACCCAAAAATATAATAACAATTTGATCATTTGCGAAAATTCAAGGATTTCATTATACAAGAAAACGAATTATCAAATTGATTCATAGAAAAATCGCATAATAATTAACGGTATTCCCCGTGTAAAAAATTCACAATTCGCCTTGTATAGATATTGCCTTGTCACTGTATAAACAACAACTAAATTACAAGTTCAAAATAAAATTATACGAACAGAAAAAACATTTTATCAATTCCGAGCGGGATTAAACAATAAATATATAGAAAAAATGTATCATTGAACTTCTGATTATTTTCCCTTTTTGATATAATAAAGATATTGTAAACATTTTTTGTAAATCATGGTTTACAAACTTATAAAATAATACACATCACTTATTAAGAAAGAAGTTGAAAACCACATTGTTAGAATTATATTTAGCTAATATCACTGATTATTCCGAAAAGGATTATTTATCATTTTATATAGCCGCTGATGATTTAAAAAAACAAGAAATAGATGCCTTTAGACAAAAGGAAGATAAGCAAAGATCTTTACTATCAAACGATATGTTAATGAAACTATTAACTGCATCTACCCAACAAAAGGTTGAAATCCAAAAGAACAAATACGGTAAAAAATATTTGACAAGCAATGAAATTTTTTTCAACATTTCTCATTCTGGTAACTGGATTCTAATAGGCATAAGTAACTATACATTAGGAGTTGATATTGAAAGGATAGAAATTCTCGATTTCATCAGCCTTTCTACATTTTTTTCCAAACCGGAACAGGATTACCTTAAAAGTGTAGATACCCCTCGCCTCAAGAATGAATTCTATCGAATTTGGACAGCTAATGAAAGCTATGTGAAGTTCTTAGGAAAGGGATTATCGATTCCATTAAATTCTTTCGTCGTACCCTTAACAAAGAATGATAATCTTGTTTTGAATTTATCAAGAGATTCTCGTGAAAATTCAAAAATCCAATCGTTCTTTTTGGAAGATTATAGTATAAGTATTTGCAGTCAAAAGCTCGATTATTTATCATTTCATTATTATCATCCCACAGATGAAATCATCAGGGTAAATAACAATAAAAATTACATTCTTTCAAAAATAAAACCATGGCAATAAAAAATCACCCTATTCTATACCTTAAAGCTATTCAAAATACCCGTAAGAATAGCTTTGAATCTCAAATTTCTTTCGTTATAAATGAAAAAGAGAGATGGTCTTCTTGTATCACCTCTCTTCCTAGCACTATTTTAGTTTTTCAATCCGTTTCTCCATCTCTTTTTGCGTCATCGGTCCAATAAACTTATCTTGAATGACACCTTTCGTATCTATAAAATACGAGGTTGGGATCGTAATGACTTTATACGCTGTTGTCACATCAATGTTCTTGTCCAATAAAATAGGAAAAGTAATTCCTTTCTCCTTAGCAAAATTGCTTACCTTTTCTACTCCCCCACCTTTTTCTGAAGGCGTATAATTTATTGCTAAAATTTCTACGTTCTCTTTATGTTCTTTATAGAAAGCTTCCATATCCGGCATTTCTTGCTGGCAAGGCCCACACCACGTTGCCCAAAAGTTTACAATCACTTTCTTTCCTTTTAAATCTGATAACTTTACATTCGTCCCATCTAACTTCGTTAATGTAAAGTCTGGCGCACTCTTCCCTATTTCAATACCATTACTTGCAATCATCTCTTTCATAGCAGCTTCACTTTTTTCTTGCTTTCCTTGTACAGCCTGATCATTTTTACCAAACTGTTCATAAGCTGCATATCCCGCTAAACAAAGTAACACTACAATAATCGTAAGCTTCCGCCACATTTTATATCACCCTAACGTGTTTATCTTCTTGTAACTTAATCACTCAAATACTATATACCTTATTTTAGCTTATACGGACAAGCTTGGAAATATTCACAGTCTAAATAATCTAAATATTCGTAATTAAGATGGAATATTTCCCTTTTTATCATATAATTAGAAGAGCAAATGAAGTGTTGCTTATCTTCTTATGGACCCATTCATCTTTTTACTCTCGTAGTTATAAACCTATAACAAAAAGGGGGATTGTTTATGAATTCATTCGAAAAAACAACATTATATATTCTTAGTTTTCTTTTATACCCAGTCGGTATTATTACATGGATCATTTCACTCTTTAGTAAAGATCTTGAAAAAAAGAAAGTAGGGCGTATTTGTCTCTACGTCTCTCTAGTCTCATTCGTCCTTTTCTTAATTCTTGGAATTGCCACTTTCCTTATGACTGCTACCTTTAACGTTGATCTGAATCATTCAGAATCTATCGAGTATCAAATTAATGATGCTGAATAAGGATAAGAGCAGTGCTCTTATCCTTATTCACATTTCTTAAAAAATGAATGACTATATATTAATTTTTCAGGACTTCCACATGCAACAATACTACCTTCTTTCATTATGACAACACGATCTGCTAGTATTGCTTTCTCCACATCATGCGTTGCCACAATTCTCGTGACCTTGCTTCCTAATCCTTCTATCATATCCCAAACAGTTTCTTGATTACTCGGATCTAATCCTGCAGTCGGTTCATCTAAAATAATAAGATTCGGATTTGAACCCATTGCTCGCAATATTGCAAGACGTTTCCTTTCTCCTCCTGAAAACTCTTCACCACTTTTATGTAATACAGTTTCAATCCCCCCAGATAAATCTCTAATAATTGGTTTCACATTTACAAGTTCAATATTTTTTTCTAATCGATCTTCTAAATACTCTTCTCCGAAATACATATTCTCTTTTACTGTCGTCCGAAAGAAACGAGGTTCTTGCCACACTGTAGTCATACGTGCCTCATTACCATAGTAAACAATGCTACCGTTTGATGGTTTATACAACCCTGTCATTAATTTTAAAAGCGTTGTTTTTCCTGCACCACTTTCCCCCACAATAATAACGAGTTCACCAGGGTAAATTTGCAAATCAATATTATGAATTCTGCATTTCTCTTCATCATTCTCCTGAAATGAAACATTTGTTACCGTCATCCCTATCGCTCTTTCTACCTTACTATCTGCCACTTTTTTATCTAAAAATGAAAAAACTCTATTTGCCGAAGCGACTGCAACTTGTGTCATCATTAATAAATCGCCAACGTAACGAACTGGAAAAAAGAGCATTTCAATTGTAGCTAATACCGCAACAAGTGAGCCAACTTCCATTTCCCCCTTCATTATTTTCTGCGCACCTATAATGAGAACAACGATATATGCTCCTGTTTCAATCATTGTTCCAACTACTCCAATACAATGTTGCATCATCGTCTTCTTTACTTCTGTTTTATAAGATTGTGCCGTTACTCCTTTAAATAAGCACATGGCCCACTTTTCTTTTTGCAAACTACGTAAATCTTGTGCTCCTTTTACAAACTGTGAAACCATCTCTACAACACTTGATTGATTGCTTTGAGCAATGCTTGCAATATTTCTTACCTTTTTCCCCATCACCACCGGAACCGTTGCACTTAAAAATAAAAACGGAGTTACCCACAATATAAACTTCATATCTATATGTTGTAGTGCTATGAACGCACCTATAAATTGCGCAACGGCGTGTATATATTCTATTAATATAGAACCATACAATCTGACCCAGTTTGGAATATCAGACACAACTAACGTCTCTAACTCTCCTTGTTTAATCTTCTCACTCTCTTCAAACGGTAATGAGAAAAAATGACGTAATACATCTATACGTTTCTTTCGCAATATTCGTTGACTTGCTTTGGAGCTTACATAATCAAATGAAAGATTGTTGATCCACATCAACAAGCGACTAACTGTAAACAAAGTAATGTAAAAATACACCTCCTTTAACTCCCGTTGAATAAGGTTATCTACAATTAATCCCATTAAAATCGGTCTAGATAAGTTTAAAATAGCTGCGAAGGATCCACTGCATACAGCTGCTATTACTAACATTTTTTCTTTCTGTAACGGTAACAATATTCTTTTATATTTTTTCATGACCTTTCCCCCATTTTTTAAAGTAAAAAGAAAGGGATGAAACCAAATGGTTTCATCCCTTTTCATAAAATAAGGAAGCTAACAGTTGTTAGCTTCCTTATCGTTCATTTCAATTATTTAGTTCGACACTTTAGACTCTTCAATTTTCTCACGAAGAACCATTTGTAAGATACCACCGTGACGGTAGTAGTCAATTTCAACTTCACTATCGAAACGAGCTACTACTTCAAATTGTTTTTCGTTGCCATCTGCATCAGTTGCAACTACTTTTACAAGATCGCGTGGTCTAACTGTTTTGTCAATTTGAATTTCAAATGACTCGTTACCAACAAGACCTAATGTTTCAGCGCTTTCGCCATCTTTAAATTGAAGTGGTAATACACCCATTAACACTAAGTTACTGCGGTGAATACGTTCGAAGCTTTCTGCGATTACTGCTTTAATACCTAATAAGTTTGTACCTTTCGCAGCCCAGTCACGAGAACTTCCCATACCGTAATCTTTACCAGCAACAACTAGAAGGCCTGTGCCCTCTTCTTTATATTTCATAGCAGCATCATAGATAGATGTTACTTCACCAGTTGGCCAATGTGTTGTATATCCGCCTTCTGTTCCTGGTGCGATTTGGTTTTTAATACGGATGTTCGCGAATGTACCACGCATCATAACTTCATGGTTACCACGACGAGAACCGTAAGAGTTGAAGTCAACTGGTTGTACGCCGTTTTCTAATAAGTAACGTCCAGCTGGCGTGTGCTTACCGATTGAACCTGCTGGTGAAATGTGGTCTGTCGTTACAGAATCACCAAATTTACCAACTATGCGTAAGCCTGATAACGTTTCAACTTCACCTGGCTCTTTTGATAAACCTTCAAAGAATGGTGGGTTTTGAATATAAGTTGAATCATTATCCCAAGTATATAGAGCTTCATTTGAAGTTTGGATTTCGTTCCAACGCTCATTGCTGTTAAATACTTGTGCATATTCTTTTTTGAACAGTTCAGATGTAACAACACTTTGAACTACATCTTCAATTTCTTTAGCTGATGGCCAAATATCGTTGAAGTATACAGCATTGCCATTTGCATCTTTACCGATTTCATCATTTTTCAGGTCAATATCAACAGTACCTGCAAGTGCATATGCCACAACAAGTGGTGGTGATGCTAAGTAGTTTGCTTTTACAAGCGGGTGAATACGACCTTCAAAGTTACGGTTACCAGATAAAACAGATGTTACTAATAAATCGTTTGCTGCGATTGCTTCTTCTAATTCCTCTGCTAATGGACCAGAGTTACCGATACAAGTCGTACAGCCGTAACCAACTGTTTGGAAACCTAATTGATCTAAATATGTTGTTAAACCTGATTTATCTAAGTACTCAGTAACAACTTTAGATCCTGGTGCTAATGATGTTTTTACGTACTCAGGTACTACAAGTCCTTTTTCAATTGCTTTCTTCGCAACTAGACCTGCCCCAATTAATACGTATGGGTTTGATGTATTTGTACAGCTTGTAATTGCAGCGATTGCAATTGCACCTGTTTTCATCGTTACTTCTTTATCTTCTAATGTAACCTTCACTTCTTTATCGAACTCTTGCTCATTAAATCCAAGTCCTTGTGTTCCAACTGGTGCTACAACAGCTTTGTGGAACGCATCTTTCATATCTGAAAGTGGAATTAAATCTTGTGGGCGTTTCGGTCCAGAAAGGTTAGATTCAATTGTATTTAAATCAATTTCAACAAGATCAGTGTAAATTGGATCTTTGCTGTCCGCTGTATAGAATAAGCCGTTCGCTTTACAGTATTCTTCCACAACGCGAATTTGCTCTTCATCTCTACCTGTTAAACGTAAGTATTCTAATGAAATATCGTCGATTGGGAAGAATCCACAAGTTGCTCCATATTCTGGTGCCATGTTTGAAATTGTTGCACGGTCAGCTAAAGGCATGCTCTTTAGTCCATTACCGAAGAACTCAACGAATTTACCAACTACACCTTTTTGACGTAATACTTGTGTTACTTTTAATGCAACGTCTGTTGCTGTAGTACCACTTGGAAGTGTACCAGTTAATTTCACACCGATTACTTCAGGTACTGGGAAGTATGAAGGCTGTCCAAGCATTCCTGCTTCTGCTTCAATACCACCAACGCCCCATCCAAGAACGCCGATACCGTTAATCATTGTTGTATGTGAGTCTGTTCCAACTAATGAATCTGGGTATGCAACTAAGTCACCTTCAGCATTTTTCACAGCATGAACAACTGGCGCTAAATATTCAAGGTTTACTTGGTGTACAATACCTGTAGCTGGTGGAACTGCACGGTAGTTATCAAATGATTTTTGTGCCCAGCTTAAAAATTTATAACGTTCTTCATTACGTTTAAACTCTAAGTCCATGTTGAATGCAAGCGCGTCTGCCGTACCCGCTCTATCAACCTGTACAGAGTGGTCAATTACAAGGTCTACAGTAATTTCTGGATTAATTTTATCAGGATCCCCACCCATATCTGCCATTGCTTTACGAAGCGAAGCCAAATCAACAACAGCTGGTACACCAGTGAAATCTTGTAAAATTACACGAGATGGTTTAAATGGAACATCGATATCTTGCACATCTTTCGTTCCCCATTTCGCTAAATTTGTAACATGCTCTTCTGTAATTACACGTCCGTCTACTTGACGAAGTACTGATTCAAGTAAAACTTTCACGGAATATGGTAATTGAGATACGTTGCCAACCCCTGCGTTTTCAAGCGCTTTCAAATCATAATAATGATACGTTTTTCCATCTAATTCAAAAGTTGCACGTGATTGAAATGGATTATGTTTGACCATTATGTTTCCCCCCTGTTAAACGTGACTAAGTTGTCTGAATATAAAATGTAGACAAACTTTTCAATACCTTACGATAATATCTTATTACAACTTTCTAAATAAGTAAATAATAAGAAACTTATAGATTATCATAAGTTTTCTTTATGTTTCTAAATTTGAATAATGTTCATGCTCCTTATGAATACTATTACCATAAAGTAAAGTGCTCTATTAGCGCTTTGCTTACAGTTCATACATACTATGAACTGCTTATCATTCAACACACAAAAAATGTTATAGAGGTGAAATAAAATGGGTAAAAGAAAAGCAAATCATACTATTTCAGGAATGAATGCGGCATCTGCACAAGGACAAGGTGCTGGTTTCAATGAAGAATTTGCAAACGAGCCTTTAACTCCAGCAGAGCGACAAAATAATAAGAAACGTAAAAAGAACCAGTAACGAAAAATCCCAAAAGGTCCATTTTCCTTTTGGGATTTTTTCTAATGTTTATAACGTAGTAATTCTGAAACCGTTACAAATCGATAGCCTTGTTTTTTCAACTCAGGTAAAATTTTTGCTAACGCTGCTACTGTTTGACTACGATCATTTCCTCCATCATGTAACAATACAATATCTCCACTTTTAGCATTTTTCACTACATGATTTACAATGGATTCAACCCCGGGATTTGCCCAATCACGCGGGTCTTGATGCCACGACCATAGAACCGTTTGATAACCCGCTTCTTTCGCGGTTTTAAATACAGCATCGTTAATATATCCGCCAGGTGGACGGAATAGCAAAGGTTCTTTCACCCATTTTTTAAAATATTTCTTCCCATCTAAAATATCATTTTCTAATTTTTCGTCTGATGAATTACTCGCATACAAATGATTCACCGTATGGTTTCCAATTTCATGTCCCTCTTTTAACACTTCTTTCACTAAATATGGATTACGTTGCACTCGAAATCCAATCATAAAAAATGTCGCTTCTGCTTTATATTGACGTAATAAATGTAAAACTTGTGGTGTATAAGTTGGATCTGGTCCATCATCAAATGTAATGGCAATAATCTTTTCATTATTAGGTACTTCCCACGTTACATAGCCCGTTGGTTCTAGCTCTTTTCTGAGCAACATTTTCGCTTCCACTTTTTCAACTTGAAATATATGTACTGCGCATAATAAACAAAAAACGAATAGAAAAATCTTCTGTTTTAGCATAACGTTCGTCAAAGTAATAAGGTTGTCGAATACACAACAATCTCATTTACTTTTCTAATTGATCTACATTTCGCATAATGTTTTGGAGATTATTTTCGTATTGCTCAAGTTGTGGGCGTTGTGTTTCCGAAGCTACTTCTAATGCATTTTGAATTTGTTCATACGCTTCCTGAACCTCTTGGCGTAACTCTTTTAAATCATGATCGTAGTTTGGATCATTTTTCACAATGTTATTAAATGCGTTTTCTGCTTGTGTAACTCCTTGCTGCGCTGCTTGAAAAGCTTGTTGTTTATCTTTATGATATGGCACTATATAATCCCCTTTCCATAATAGTTAGTCCCATTTATCTTTACCTTTTTTTCTAAAAACATTCTCGTATAAATTTGCAAACTTCTCTCATTCTAAAGAGAAAGAGGAGGTGTCACATACAATGGGCAAAAACAATCGTGAAGCGAAAGAAAAAAAGGGACAACCTGAACCATTAAGCGGATCTCATAAAGTAAAAAACCGTAACCATTCACGCCAAAAAAATCATGCACATCATGATATGTAAAACAAAAGGCTCACACTAGCTACCTTTGCCACATACAATGTTTATATTTTTCCATTTATTCTTCACCCCTACTTCATTCATGCATAACATAGTATGAATTGAGATTTTACGGAGGGTGTCTTACATGGGCAAGAAAAAGAAGGATTGTCTTTTTCATGTTGATGGTTTCGAAGAATGGATGGATCAATTTTGTTCTGATTCTTGTAGTAACTTTAGTTTTCCAAATCAAATTCATATTGACCTTTGTGAAACTGAACAAGAGTACATTTTGGAAACAGATGTACCAAATGTATCCGAACAAAATGTAGTTATTAAAAAGATGGAGACAGGCCTAAATATTTGTATACTTCATAATAATAGTGCTTTGCAGCGGACCATTCCTTTACCCGCTACTATTATTTATAAGAAGATGCTGGCCTGCTTAGAGAATGGATATTTAGCCATTCATATTTCCAAAAGTGAAGTTGCTGATAAACATGAAGAAAAAGTTCTTTTTCAAATTGAGAATTAAAATAAAGTAAAACTTTAATCAATGGAAGTTTTACTGCCCGCAAATAGCGGGATAAATACAAAAATAAGCCCCAGCCGTCTACTGGGGCTTATTTCACTTCGCATGTAATTCTAAATTACAATTTTTATCATCTCTTTTTTTCAATAAACCTTTTGTAACTAAAAGTACAGGAAATGCTACAGTTGAAAATATAGCTAGCGCTGAAAAGACAATAAATCCATTTTGGTACCCGTAGTAATCGAGAAGTACTCCTCCAAGCCATGGACCAATTACTGCTCCAATTCCTGAAAATCCCATTGCTCCAAAATATGTGCCTTTTAAATGTGAAACAGCTATACCATCTATAAATACATCCGTCATTGAAAACATGAGAACTTCTCCAATGGTAAAAATAATTGTGCAAATAGCAGCACCTAGCGTAGATTCTACTATTCCAAACCCAAACAGTCCTCCGCTCACAAATAAAGTTCCAACCATAATGGATACTAACGGTGTATACTTTTTACACATTTGAATAACAGGGTATTGAATTACGACTACAACAATCGCATTTAAAGCTAACATATATGAAAATAATCTCACTCCATCCTGAAATATATGTGCATTTGCAAAATATTGAGATACTGTTGTCGTTAAGTGAGAAAAACCACAATTACTCAAAATAATACCGACTAAAGCAACTAAAAATACGACATCCTTTCGCAAAATACGAATTGCATTTAACATTGTGACAGGCTTTTCTGTATTTACTTTCTTTTTTTCAATTGGATACTTCTTAAATTGAAACGCTAATATAGCTGTATATAGAATGTATACTCCAGCTGCTACTAAAAACGGAATTGTTGATTTTGCGCTTCCAATTTGTAATCCGACAAGTGGGCCAATTGCTACTCCAACATTGATTGCACCGTAACGCAAATTATATACGAGTAAACGATACTCTGGTTTCGTTAAATCTGATAATAATGCTCTTGACGTCGGTTCAAAAAAGGACCTACATAATCCATTCAAAGCATTTAATAAAAAGAAACTTAAAACATGATCTGCAAGTGAAAAACCTATGAATACAAACACCCAAACGATCATGGACCATATTATAATCATATTTCGGCCGAACCGATCCGATAAATTCCCTCCGATAAAACTAGCAAATACTCCAACAAATGCACTCGTTCCGATAATGGCACCTGTCATTCCAGCTGATACGCCTTTCACAGTCGTTAAATAAATTGCTAAAAAAGGAATGCTCATTGACGTGGCAAACCTCGCAAATAAAGTCCCTATTATAATTGTCATTCCTAACGGATGAATATTTTGCAACTTCCCCTTCATCTAAAAAACCTACTCTCCCTGTTCTTACATGAAAAAAGAAAGCAAAGGATCTGCTTTCTTTTCCCTTTTTATACTTGAGCTGTTGATACTCGAGTTGTTCTCGTTATATCCATATCTATGCCATATGTAAACTGTAATTCTTTACAAACATCTTTAATTAAAATTGCGACATTGTATTTCTCATTAAATTGTAAAACGATACTTTCTACTTCTTCATATGTATACTTATATTCCCCTGTAATGACACTTTTTAGATCAAAGCATTCATTTATACAAAGTTGCACAAGTAGCTGGTCATATTTCTCTATTACATCTTCTTTCTTCCACAGTACCTCTTTTACGTATAACCGATCGAACTTCACACTTTCTCGATTACAGTCCGTTAAAATCCGGGTCATTTCATTTAATTCTCGATACAATTCAGAAATATTTTTGCTTAAACTAAGCATTTTATCTACGCCGTTTTCATATAACATATTCATTCCACCCCCGCATTTTCTTTTTCTTATTATAGCAAGAAAATTCTAAAAATAGTTTCTTTCTTCTGAAATATTAGGAAACTAATTTCAATTGCTTTACAATGAAACTATTGAACACGAAAGGGGAAAGAAAATTGAAGCAAAAATTATATTACACTGACACTTATAAGAAAGACTTTACTACTAAAATTATAAAGCAAGATTATGATAAAGACGGTAACTTATACGTTGTTTTAAACGAAACAGCATTTTATCCGACAGGTGGCGGGCAGCCCCATGATACTGGAACTTTAAATGGCATTGCAATAACCAATGTTGAAGAAGTCGATGAAGAAATCCGCCACTTCATTACAGAACAATTACATACAGAAGAAGTTGAAGGTAAAATCAATTGGGAGCGCCGTTTTGATCATATGCAGCAACATGCAGCTCAGCACATTTTATCCGCTGCTTTTTGGGACCATTTTAACATACCTACAATTGGATTCCATCTTGGTAAAGAGACGGTAACGATTGATTTAGAAACAGAAAATCTGCATGCAGAAACAGTTGAAAAAGCAGTACAAATTGCAAACAAAATTGTTTTTGAAAACCATCCAATCCGCATCCAGTGGATGAACTTAGAAGAAGCGAAAACGTTGCCCCTTCGTAAAGAACCGACTTTAACAGAAAATATACGTGTTGTTATAATTGAAAACTTCGACTACAACGGCTGTGGCGGAACACATCCGAAATATACAGGTGAAGTAGGTCCTATTCAAGTATTAGGATGGGAGCGCAATAAAGGCGGCATACGATTAACGTTTATAGCTGGCTGGCGCACACTAAAACTTATGGGGCAACAGCAACAAATTATAAAAAATGTTTCTAAGCAATTAAACAGTAGCGAGAATGATATTCCAGCAAAAGTATCACAACTTCTTACTTCCCAAAAAGAAAACGAAAAAGCAATACAAACAATGAATGAAAAATTATTATATGCAGAGGCAAACGAACTACTTCAACAATCTTTAGAAATACATGCTGGCATACTTATTTCTAAAGTATTTACAAATCGTTCTATGCAAGAAATCGCAAAGCTTTCTGCTATTATTACAGAACAACAAGAGCATGCCCTTACATATTTCGTTATCGAAAATGATGACAAACTACAATGCATCCTCGCTTGCGGAAAAACAGTCACACTTGATATGAACGCACTTTTAAAAGACGCTCTTCCTGCTATTGAAGGAAAAGGTGGCGGAAATAAAAAGAGTGCGCGCGGCGGCGGAAAAGCGGTTATGACCGGAGAAGAATTTTTAAATCAACTTGTTTCTTCTTTACAGTCAGCGGTGTGAAATATTTTTGCGAAGGATAGCTAATAGCTATCCTTCATCTATACTTACAGGCCTATATTTTGTTTCAATCCTTGATAACTCCCTGCATTTGCAAACCCTTCATTTACCAGTTTTATAAAAGTTTCCGAAAAACCATAATGACTTAATTCGTTAATCGGTACCATTTGCACATCATGAATCGGATTATGATCGAACTCGTTAGAAGGTAGCGTAATTTCACCTTCAATCTTTTCAAGCAGAAACGTAATATGTAATAAAGATGGACTAGCATCTGGTTTATCACAAACATAGAGTAGCTTCTTAATTTTAACTTCTAATCCTGTTTCTTCTCTCATTTCTCGAATCATCGCTTCTTCTAACATTTCACCATTCTCTATCCTTCCTCCAGGTAAAGACCAATCGCGATTAGCAACTTTTTGCTTTACTAGCAATACTTTTTCATCTTCAATTAAAATTCCCGTAACACGAACTTGCATTACATTTTCCATATGTAATCTCCTCTTCCTGTTATATTTACAAATTAATCCTTCCACACAAAGAACGTATGTTTTATAATTAAAGAAAATTATGGAAGAAAGAAGTTGTTACATTCATGCGTCCAACTTTAACAAAATTTATATCACTTGAAGATTTCCAAAACTATTACTGGTTAAAAGCAGAACTCCAAACATTTTGTCGTGAGCATGGTTTGCCAGCTAGTGGCTCTAAGATTGAAATAACAGAGCGTATCTCACATTATTTACATACTGGTAAAATATCGAAAAACAGCTCTGATCAAAAAGTGAGTAAAGCTTCCCTCTCTTATAAGGACCTTTCCCTTCAAACGATTATTACTAAAAATCACCGCTGTAGCGAAGATGTTCGTGCTTTTTTCAAAGACAAAATTGGAGCAAACTTCCGCTTTACAGTAGCTCTTCAAAAGTTTTTTAAAGAGAATGTTGGAAAAACATATGAGGACGCGATAACGTTTTGGTATGAAGAAAACGAACGAAAAAAAGATCCTACATACAAAACAACTATTAGCGCGCAGTTTGAATACAATCGTTTCACTCGCGACTTTTTCGAAGATCCAAATAATAAAGGAAAATCAAGAGCTGATGCTATCGCCGCTTGGAATGAAATAAAAACAAAACCTGGTAGCAATGCTTATGTTCCTCAAAAAGTAGAAAACTAGTTCTTTTCTAGTCTTCTACTTTTTCAAATAATAGCGCTAACCCTATCCCACCACCAATTCCCAACGTCGCAATTCCATATTTTATATACTCTCTTTGCGCTTGATAAAACAAACGTGTCACAAGCATAGCTCCAGATGCACCGTACGGATGACCGAGCGCAATTGCTCCACCATTGACATTCAATTTTTCATATGGAATTTGTAACTCCTTTGCACAAGCAACAACCTTTGAAGCAAATGCTTCATTTATTTCAAAATAATCGATGTCCTCTACTTTCATATTCATTTCGTTTAATAATTTGTTCACCGCAAATATCGGACCAGTCCCCGGAAGATTTGGATCCACTCCAACTACAGCACTACGAACGAAACGAAGTACAGGCTTATATCCTAATTTTCGGGCTTGCCCCTCTTCCATCACAAGAACAGTACATGCTCCGTCATTTACACCGCACGAATTACCTGCCGTTACTGTACCATTTTGTAAAAATGCAGGCTTAGTTCTTTTAATCATTCTTTCATACTTCATTTCTCGTTTTATAGCTTCGTCAAAAGAGCCATTAAACGGAAGTATTTCATCTTGTAAATATCTATTTTCTAATGCTTGCAGTGTCCGTCTATAACTAAGACAAGCGTATTCGTCTTGCATTTCTCGCGTTATATTATAACGCTCTGCAACATATTCAGCCGCCACTCCCATATTAGGATCACCAATTGTTTCTGGTGAAAATCGCGCTTTATTTTGAAATGGTGATGTACTTGTACTCTCTACTCCTCCTGCAATATAACAATTACCTGCCCCGCCTTGAACGTAATGACATGCGGTGCGAATCGCTTCCAATCCAGCACCACATTGCCGGTCAATCGTTACACCAGGAATATAATAGCCAAGTCCTGCCTCTAAAGCAGATAACCTTGCAATATTCCCTCCTGGTCCCACAACATTACCTAATATGACATCGTCTATTTCTCTCTCAATTCCTTTACTTAAAAACGTAAGAAGCGGCGCTGCTAATTGCTGAACTTCATAATCTTTAAACATCCCATTCTTCTTCCCAATGGGCGTCCTTTTCGCTTCTACAATAACCGCTCTATTCATATATCTTCTCCCGGTTTTCAATCATATTTTTTGCTGCAATACGAGCGATTTTCCCGCTGTCTGTATACGGTATTTCATCTACAAAATACCATTCTTTCGGTATTTTAAACGAGGATAATCGTTGTAAGCAAAAACTTTTTAATTGTTGCTTCGTAGCACTTCCTTTTACGATGGCGACAGGTTTTTCACCCCAATAACTATCTTTCACACCAACTACAACTATTTCATCAACTGCTGGATGTTCATGTAATACACTTTCTATTTCTTCTGGGAAAATATTAATTCCTCCAAATAAAATCATATTCTTCTCTCTACCGACAATATAAATAAAGCCTTCTTCATCTTCATAACCTACATCTCGTACTGTCATCCAGCCATCTGTAGTCAACTCCGGAATGAAAACCTGATCCAATATGTATCCCATAAAAAACTGATCACTTTTCACATAAACAGTTCCTATCTCGCCTTTCTGCACTTCTTCTCCTTCCTCATTACATATTCGAACTTGCACATTGTGACAAGGTTTCCCTACTGAATTTGGCCTTCTATCGCTCTCTTCATCAACTAGTGCTGTTACAAAACTTAGTTCCGATGCACCGTAAAATTCATATTTTCGTGCATAAGGAAATATACTCTTTATTTTTTCTTTCGCTTCAGCTTCCCATTTCGCTCCTGAAGAAATAATTTTCATTTCATTTTCTATTACTCTGTTTTCTTTATATAAAGATTCTAGCATTGTCGGAACTGTATACATGACCGAGATATGTTCCGTTTCTAACTTATCCAACACTTGATCTGGAATAAACTTTCTCATAACGTGCACCGTTTGCCCTACATATAATGCACTTATTGTGCCATATAAGAAAAGAGAATGAACGAGCGTCCCAGCTATTAAAATAGAATCTTCTTTTTTCATATGAAAGTCCTTTATATTGCAATCAAAACTATGAACCCACGATTGTTGTGCACGTAAAAATGCTTTCGCCTTCCCAGTCGATCCTGATGTAAATCCCATATAGAACGGAGCATGTTGCACATTTTCTATAGGATAATATGTAGGCAGGTAGTTCTCTATCCTACTTTTCCACTCATCAATTTCTATTACTCTTTCTTCATCCGGTAAATCATTTACCTTATATCGCTCTATCACAATCATATCCGGATTACTGATTACAATTCTTTCTTTGAGCTCATCCTGTTTCCACTTTATATCTAATGGCACACAAACCCATCCGGCCATAGCAGCACCAGCAAATAGTTGTAAAAATTCTATACTATTCTCTAATACAATTGCTATCGTTTTATTCTTCGATTCTTTTTCATTCAACCAGTTTGCTACTTTACACACTGACTCAAACCATTCTTTATATGTTAAAATTCGATCATTTTCCTTTATCGCTATTTTATTTGATTGTATAGAGAGATGTTTTTTATATTCTTTTGTAATTCCCATATAAGTTGTCCTTTCTCTACAAAATAATAAAAAGAAACACGCAATGAACGTGTTTCTTCTCTTTCTTATCCTGCATTTGTATATTTCCCACTCTTTAGAGCAGGCGTAATAATATGTTTCAATGAACGATGTAATTTCGTTACAAGAATCGCTGCTATAATCGCTTTTATGCAATCACCTGGTAAAAATACGGCACTTACTTTCATCGTCTGCCATATAGAAACATCCATAAAGAAAGCTTGTACAATAATACCAAATACATAAACTACGAAAATACCACCAATTATATTAATACATAATACCTTTATTATAGAAACTTCACGTAAACGCTCAATTAAATAACCAATGACAAACGCTCCAACGATATAACCGAGTAAATATCCTGCACTTGGCCCAACAAATACGCCTGGACCACCGCGTCCACCAGCAAGTAATGGTGCTCCGACTCCAACTATAAGTAAGAAAATAAGCTGACTTAACGCACCAAGGCGTGATCCTAACAATCCACCAGCAAGCATAACACCGAGTGATTGTAATGTAATCGGAACTGGTGTAATAGAAAGAGCAATTGGAGGTATTAACCCTAACACTCCCATAATAGAACTAAATAAAGCGACGAAAACTAAGTTTTTTGTATTCATATTTGCTTCTCCTATTTGTAAACTTAAAATGATTTTTAGATAACATATTATAGGAGTTATATTATCTTTCTATTTAGTCTTTGTCAACTTATTTTAAATATAGGTTTACAAATATTTTTTCAATTATTTCTCTTTATGCAAATGCTCAAGTTCTTTCCGAAGCGCCTGTTTTAAAAACTTCCCAACAGATGTTTTCGGTATTTCTTCCATAAATACAATATCGTCTGGTAACCACCACTTCGCAAACTGTGGTTTTAAAAATTCATATATTTCTTCTTTTGTTACTGTACTATTTTTCTTTTGAACGACGCAGGCAATTGGTCGCTCTTGCCACTGCGGATGAGGAACGGCAACGACAGCTGCTTCAAATATAGCATCATGTGCCATTAATGCATTTTCAAGGTCAACTGAAGAAATCCACTCACCTCCGCTTTTAATAACATCTTTCGTACGGTCAACAATTTTCACGCAGCCTTCCTCATCAACTGTAACAACATCACCAGTATATAACCAACCGTCTCGGAATCCTTCGACAGTACGATCATCGTTATAATAGCTTTCAGCGATCCAAGGTGCTCGTAAACATAACTCTCCCATCTCAGTACCATCCCACTTCACTTCACCGTTTGTACCGACTACTTTCATCTCTACACCAGGGACAAGATATCCTTGTTTTGAGCGGATTTCTAATTGCTCTTCATATGATAATTCTCTTTCATAACTTTTTAAACGTGCAAGTGTTACGAGTGGGCTTGTTTCAGTCATACCATATGCATGTACGAAAGGAACATTATATTTTTGTTCAAATGCTTTAATAACGCTTTTCGGTGCAGCAGCACCACCGCATAATATTCTCGTTATACTAGATAAATCGTAACTATTATTTTCTAATTCTTGTAATACACCGAGCCAAATTGTCGGCACACCTGCTGCTATCGTTACTTTTTCAGCTTGAATCATCTCTAATAAAATTTTTGGCGTAAACATTGGTCCTGGCAGAACTTGTTTTGTTCCAAACCAAGTAGCTGCAAAAGGAAGCCCCCAAGCGTTCACATGGAACATCGGTACAATTGCCATTGCCGCATCACTTTCCGATAAAGCAGCTGTATCCGCTAAGCCGAGTGCCATACAATGCAATACAGTACTACGATGCGTATATACAACACCTTTTGGGTTTCCTGTAGTCGCTGACGTATAACACATACCAGCAGGTGTATTTTCATCAATATCTTTTACAAATTGGAAAGTTGGATCGCCTTCTTCTAATAGCTTTTCATAATGATATACAGGTTCTAGCGTAGTATTGGGAAGTTCATCTTTATCAGTCATAATAATATAGGCTTGTACAGTTGATAATTGTGATTGAATATTTTCAACGAGTGGTACGAGATCTTCATCTATAAGTAGAATACGATCTTCTGCGTGCTGAATAATGTATGAAATATGTTGAGGAGATAAACGAATATTAATTGTGTGCAAAACAGCAGCAATACCAGGAATAGCAAAATATGCTTCCACATGTCGATGATGATTCCACGCTAACGTTCCTATACGCTCGCCTTCTTTAACTCCTAATTTTTTTAACGAACTGGAAAGCCTTCTTGTCCTTTCACCTAACTGCTTATACGTTAACGTCGTAACTGTATCATGTGTCCGTGAAACAATTTCTTTCTTTGAAAACAGTTTTTCTGCTCTTTCCATCATAGAACTAATTGTTAGCGGTACATTCATCATCATATGGTTACATCCCCCTTTAAAGCGTTTTCATTTTCCGTTTATTATAACAGACTTCCATAAACAATTACGACATTTTTCTGTATTTTCTGAATTATTTCTTTGGAAATAATTCAGAATGATAAAAAACATGTTTTGAATACGTTGATTCGAAACATGTTTTTTATTTTTTATAAACTATCTACCTTTTTCCTTACTTTCTTCTATACATTTTTGTATGTCATATAGCGACAGTATATGTTGTCATCTCCTTATATAAGGCATATTCATATATGTATGTAAAATATTACTCCTATTAACTTCCCTAATAAAAACACTTTTCAATAATCATAACGGCTTCTGCTTAAACTTTTCATAATGTCGTACTTTTAATAAAAGGACATTCCCGCAATCTGTACAAATATAAGCATCTACTGGTGAAGATGTGAACATCGTCTCCTTTTTCCGTATTTGTGCATATCCGACAAACTCACCTTCTCCTATGTTTTGAGAACCACAATTAGAGCATGTCTGCACGTCTTTCTGTTTCATGAGAGCACCACCTTTAATCTGTTTCCACTCCCTTCGACAGTTCACTTCCATTTCCCTTCCAAAAAACCTCTTATTCTCTTACGTTTCAACAGGAATCTCAGAACAAACATCGTATATGTACTATGAGATATATTAATTAACGGAGGAATTTTATGAGTACAATTATGACGCTCAATACAGCACAAGAAATAGAAAACGCAGAAATACATATGCTTTCTTCTAGATTAGCGCTACTACAAGCAACAAGTGGAAACCCAATGCAAATACAAATGAAAAAATTTGGGAGCGCCACTGCCTTTTCATCAAAAGTAATTGCTGGTCCGACTTTTAACACTGTAAAAGGTATTACATTTACAAATACATATGAGATAGATGAAATCATCTCTTATTATCAATCGCTACAAATCCCTTGTCGTTTTGAAATTACACCCGCTCAAGGTACAGCTGAATTATTTCAATACTTATCTCAAAAAGGATTTTACCAATCCAGCTTCCATACCGCTTTATATAGTATACCGAGAGAAGATCCATCCCTGCTTCCTTCTAACATTTCAGTACGCCAACTGAAGGAAGGTGAATTTCATATTTTTGCAGACATATATGTACGTGGATTTAATATGCCATCCTTTACAAAAGATGGCGTCCATCAAAATAACGAAATTCTCTACAATAAACCCGGTTGGCATTTTTTCATAGGCGAAGTTCAAAACACTCCTGCTAGTATAGGAGTTCTCTATATAAATAACGGTGTTGCTTCATTAGCTGCATCTGCTACTTTGCCAGAATTTCAACGTAAAGGCTGTCATACTGCATTAATTCAAAAACGAATTGAAACAGCTATTGAATCCAATTGTAATTTAATAGTTGGACAAGCAAGGTTCGGTAGCGGCAGCCAAAATAATATGGAACGGGCCCATATGAAAATTGCTTATACAAAATCAATATGGACTGCAAAAGACATGTAATTTACATTCTTTCTCTTCTCATTACAATTTTATACATTTTATGACAATTCCTTTTCTATCTTATTAATCATTTGAATATTCAAACTAGATTTGTTACGCTATTACTAGATACATCATTCAACTTGCAATATGAAAAGAGAATTCTAATCAAACTACAAGGAGGAGAAATGTATGACTAAACATGATCATGGTTTAAAAGAAAAAGTAGAAGGTGCTATTGATAAGGTAAAGGGTGAAGTAAAAGAAGTTGTCGGGAAAGTAACTGACAACAAAAAATTACAAGCCGAAGGAAAATGGGATAAAGTAAAAGGCACTGCTAAAGATACGGTTGGTAATGTAAAAGAGAAAGTACATGAATATAAAGAGCATAAAGAAAATAAATAAAAAAGAACAAAGATTTATGGCGGTGCAAGTAGTAAGTTACTAGATTTGAGAAAAGAGAATTTTTATTTTATATTTACCCGTAAAATCATTTTAAAACGACAAAAAGATGCCTGAAGGCATCTTTTTGTCTATAAACAACTATTTTACATCTTACTTTGTGAAATTTGGTTTTAGGTCACCTGTATAAGGTTCGTGCTCAACAAAGATTTTTATATCATTTCCATTCGCATCTTTCCCGATTCTTGTATACGTAAATTTCTCTTTATTTAACTCTGTAAGTTCAAGGACCGCACCATATTTATTATTTCCTAACGAAGCGTGAGCCCTTATTTTATTACCATGTACAACATCAAAGAAACCATAGTCTCCACGACTTTCTCCTGTATTCATATTGAAAAACTCGTATTTATTTGTATTTTTATCGTATTTTGCTAGACTGATTAAGTTTGAGTTATATTTTGTTACATTATTACCCCGTTCGTCTAATACCACCGTTCCGTTCCATAGTGTACTAGATAAAATTTCATCTCCATCAACGTCTGTAACTATTTTACCTGTCGAGCTTTCTAAATTTTTATCAGGTCGCGTGAAAGATAGTTCTTTTTCATGGTAAGGAACATGTTCAACAAACACTTCTACATCGTTCCCTTTTGCATCTTTCCCCATTCTTTTATATGTAAATTTCTCTTTATCTAATTGCGTTAATTCAACAACAGCTTGATAATTTTGCGTTTCAGAAATTAGCACTCTTTTCTTTCCATCATTCGTTATAAAAAAGGTACCGCTATCATTACGACTCTCTCCTGTATTTGCATTAAAAAATTCATACCTTGCAGTTTTAGCATCATATTTTGCAAGCCCAATGAAATTTTGATTTTCTTTCGTTACATCATTATGATCTTTGTCATAGACTTTTGTCCCTTGCCAATTTGTTTCACCAAGTATGCTAGCTAGTAGTTGCCCTTTCGTTTGTTGAGTTCGCTCAGTTTCTTGTATTGCTTTATATAAAAATTGTGCGTACTGTTCACGCGTCACATCCATACTTGGAGCAAATCTCCCTTCTCCTACTCCTTTTGCAATATTATTTGTTTGAACAGCACTAATTGCGTTTCTTGCCCATGAGTTCGATGAAACATCATTAAAAGTGTGATCACTCTTTGCCTTTAAATGAAAAGCATTTGTAAGAACTTGTGCCATTTCTGCACGTGTTAAGGATGCCTTCGGTCTAAAGTTCCCATGCTCGTCACCCGTAAACACACCCATTTCTGTTAAAGATAAAATTTCCTTTATATAGCTTGTTGAATCTTCACTTACGTCACCGTATGGGTTTTGATAATTTTTGTTTTCTTCCATATTAAAATAACGATACATTAAAGCTGCAACTTGTTCGCGTGTTACGTTATCTCCAAAACCAAATCTTCCATCATCATAGCCAAAAATGATTTTCTCACCTGTTAATTGCTGAATCGCCTCATATGCCCAGTGCCCCTTTGGAACATCTTTGAATACACCAGTATGATTCGTGTTTGGTGTAACTGCTTCTGCTTTCACCTCTCCAGTCGTTTCACTTAATAGACTTCCACCTAAAACTGCTGATATGATACATGTTTTTAAAATTGTTTTATTCATAGCTTCCCAATCCCTTCCTTCATTTAACAAAGAATTACACCACTTTTCTTTCAAAAGAAAAGTCTATGTGAGCAATTCATGTTATAAATTTTGATTACAGCTAATTGGATACAAAGTGTTACACATCCAAATTTCTTCTTTGTAGTATCCATAGCTGTTATATATAGGAATTATAAATAGCAACTATAAATTGCCCATAAATAAATTATTAAAAAAAGATAAAATTAAGATAATATATTTTTAATCTCAATCCAAAAAAAACGTTATTCTTTCTCATCTAGCTTGTTAAGAAAGAATAACGTTTTTTAATTCTAGGATCCCAGCAAAAAAGAGGTCTTATTTTATATGTCCAAAAACAATTTCACGGCCCTTTCCAAACAAAACATCGGAAAGAAGCCGTGGCAAATACTTATTTTATAATTGGAGAAAATTTACTTCCCTTCATTCTTCTCTAACACATACAAATCTTCTTCAATATTAGATAGTTTCTCTGTTACAAGCTTTCTAGCATCTCCAATTGCTTGATTGTATGCAAACGGTCCTACTAATTTAATCATTTCTTCAATTAAACGCTCTGCTTGGAAACGCCCAATTTCATCTAAATCTTCTTCAACGAAAAATTGCTGAATTTGTGCTACAAGCTCTTCTTTTTTATCATTTGGTATTTTTATATTCATCATCATTTGTTACTCCTCTATATTTAAGATATTATGTTTCTTAACTCTACCATAGAAAAACGCTTTCCAGGACAACTTTTTGTAACGCCTTCTAGCTCCCTATGACCGAGTATATTTTCTTTCGTTATAGCAAACTGCTTCATAAACATATTACATAAAGAATACAATGCATTCATTTGTGCGGTAGTTGGATCATATTTATCAAAATTACCCGTTATACATATCCCAATTGTATCTCTATTATTATCTTTCGCATGTGCTCCAATATGTAAACCTCGTCCTTCGACTACAGTTCCATCTGCTTCAATAAAATAATTGTAACCGATCCCGCTCCATCCTCTTACTTTTTGATGAAATTCATGTGTTTTATACACATCCCATCCATCTTCGGATGTATGGTGGATAATCAGTTTATTTACTTTTTCTAAAGGCACTAATTCATCTTGAAATGTTAAATTAACACATTTAATTTCCATTTGAACATCCTCCCTTAAAAATCAATAATCATCATTGTTTTATCATCTGGTCGTATTCTCTTTTCCTCTTCTAGCTCTTCAATAATTGCTACATATTCATTTATACTATTCTTTCTTATATATGCAACAGTTTGTTCGAGTGGCCAATCTGGGTGGAATAATCCGTCTGAACAAATAAAAATCCCGCTTACTTCATCAATATATAATTCACCACGCTGTAAATAATGTATCGCTTCTTTCATTCCATTTGCAACGGAATACCCGCCCTGCATATTTGCAAGATAACGATTATATTTTAACTGTTCCCGCACATCTTGAAAAACATGTTCTTCCGGTACAGATAACCCCTTTTTACGATCTTCTTCTCTTTTCTTTTTTGCTCGTTTACTAATTCCTTCAACCGTGTCTTTCGTTAATACTTGCATCGTTCCATTTTGAAGTATTGCGACAATCATACAGTCCCCTAATTGTGCATATTCAATTTTCTCACCAACTATCTGGACTGCCGCGATACATGTGCACCACAAATGCTCTTTTTTTCTTGTGTCTACTTCATATTCTAACATTTTGCTTTGCAATGCTTCATTTGCTTTTGCAACGGCAACTTGTAAACTATGATTTTCACGTAATGAAGCAAAATAACTTGCAAATAAATGGGAAGCGATGTATGCTCCATTATGTCCCTTTTCATCACAAAATGGGACAAGTGGTGTGGCACCGTCACATACACCATAAATCTTTTTTTCTTCATTACAAAAATAAGAATCCTCACATTCTTGCTTCAACGGGCTTTTCTGTTGATATGTTTTTATCTTCACAACTGTATCCCCTTTCAAACGATAAAATACTCCAATTCTTTTGATTAATCTAATTTCCCGAAATAAACTGTTTTTACCCAAAACTTTCAATATCATATATAATCTTGAAATAATATGAATTTTTTAGTGAAGGACGGGAAAGAAATGGTTAGATTTCTTGGTGTTATTATTGGTTCTATTATTATTGCGATTGCCTTTAATCTTTTCCTTATCCCCCACAAAATTTTAAGTAGTGGAATTGGCGGAATTGCTATTATTTTAGGGATTGTAACGCCTGTAAACACAGGTATTATTAACTTCGTATTAAACTTACCTATCCTTATTTTAGGATACATAGGTCTTGGAAAAAAAGTAATTTTTAACACTGTTATCTCTGTTATTGTATTATCTGTTGCATTATACTATGTTCCAGTGAAAGTCGTAGCTACAGATCCACTTTTATCATCTATCTTTGGTGGTGTCATTGCGGGAGCTGGTATCGGTCTTGTTTTTAACTGTAATGGTTCAACTGGTGGATTTGATATTATCGGTATGTTGTTATCTCGCAAACGAGACATTAAACTTGGTGGATTCCTTATTATTTTAAATGCAATCGTTGTAGTAATTGCAGGATTCTTCTTCACTTGGGATGTTGCTCTTACAAGCTTACTTTCCATTTATGTAACTGGTAAAGTTATCGATGCTATTCATACGAAACATCGAAAGGTTACACTTATGATTGTAACAAATGAAGCAGAAAAAATGAAAAAACAACTTCTTTCAACTGTTGTACGTGGAATTACATTACTTGATGGCGAAGGTGCTTATTCCAGCGAAAAGAAACGTGTACTTATGACGGTCGTTTCTCGTGAAGAATTGGCAAGTATGAAATTAATAATTTCTGAAATTGATCCTCATGCATTCGTTAACATTACAGAAACGGTTGAAGTATTAGGATTGTTTAGAAAAGGTTAAAAAACTAGGTGGATTTCCACCTAGTTTTTATTTTCCATAAATTCAATTCGATTTCCGAACGGATCTGACACATAAAATCTAATTACATCTGGTCGTGCATGATCATCTATTACTTCAATACCTTGCTTTATTAACTCTTGTTTAAATTCATCTATTTTTAAAACATAAAAAGCTGGATGCGCCTTTTTAGCTGGATTGAAGTTTTGCTCAACTCCGATATGAATCTCTTGATTTCCACACTTAAACCAACATCCACCACGCTTCTTTAATTCCTCTGGCTTCGGTATTTCCTCCATACCAATTTTTTCACCATAAAACTCTCGTGCTTCTTCTTCACACCCTACAGGCGCAGCGACTTGTACATGATCGATACCTTGAATATAATTTTTCATTTTCTCTCCCCCTCTTCTACCCTAATGTTATAAGGAAACCCTACTCCTGTAACTTACAAAAGATTTATAAAACAATATAAGCTCCCCTTATTAACACCTTACACTCAATTTTCCAAAATAAAGAAAACAAAATTTATTATATAACTTCCATTTTTTATAGAAATATACATTGCATCTATATTATAGTTATGAATAGACAAATCTTTTTAGATGCTATTTGTACGGAGGAACTATTATGAGTCGTAAAAAATATTCATCAACTCAAAAAAAACGTCATCCGAACATTTCTAGACGTTTGCGAAAACATATACAAGATTGCTCTTTAACAGAAATGTATGCATCTCTGTTCGAACACAATCCTGATAGTATTATTTCATTAAATTTAGAGGGAGTTATTCTCCATATAAATCCTTCTGCCGAAAGAATATTAGGTTACACTTCTTTAGAATTAGAACAAAAAAATATTATCTCTATTTTAGAAGCCCATATTTCTGAGCAAGTAATACAAAATATAAAGAATACGGAAGCGGATAATCAACAAGAGTATATGTTATCTATTTATCATAAAAATGGATTCTTATTAGACGTCGTGACAAAACTAGTTCCTATATTTATCCAAAATCGTTTAACTGGCGTATATGCCATTATGAAACCTCTTGAAAAATCAGAAAGAATTGAGAGTATGCTAAAAGAAAGTGAGAAGAGATTACGTACATTAGTGAACTCTATGCCTGCGTTTGTTATATTTAAGGATCATGAGGGGCGCTGGCTTGAAGCAAATAACTATGCACTTTCTTGCTTCAATTTTCACCATGTACCTTACCACGGGAAAAAAGATAGTGAACTCATTCAATATAACGAAGCGTACCGAGAAGCTTTTTTACATTGTGAAGAAGTCGATGAACTAGCATGGCAACAAAGACAAATTCTGCATGGTGAGGAATTTATTATACATAGAGATGATTTTGACCTAATCTTAAGTATATCGAAAGTTCCACTTTATCATCCTGACGGCTCGCGTAAAGGTCTTATCGTAATGGGAAGAGACGTTACCGAACTGAAAGAAACAGAAAAATTATTACGAAAATCAGAAAAACTTGCCGTAGTCGGACAACTGACAGCTGGAATTGCCCATGAAATTCGAAATCCACTCACTTCACTAAAAGGTTTTTTAACATTGCTGCTCCCTGAAATAAGTGAGGAAAATAAATGGTATGTTGATGTTATGTTAAGTGAAATTTCACAAATGGAATCTATCACAAGTCAATTTATGGCCATGTCTAAACCACAAGTATTATCAATTAAAACTTGTAACATACAAGCTTTGATTGAAGAGGTAGTTACATTTATTTTACCAACTGCTATTATGCATAGTGTTCACATCATTATGGATCATTTTGATTACAAACATGATATTCAATGTGATGGTAACCAATTAAAACAAGTTTTTATAAATATATTAAAAAATGCGATAGAAGCGATGCCAAATGGCGGAAATGTTTACATCCAAACAAAACCATTTGAGGATGCTTTCATTTTAATACGAATTATCGATGAAGGTTGCGGTATCCCAGAAGATCGTATCTCTCGTCTAGGCGAACCATTTTATAGTTTAAAAGAAAAGGGAACTGGACTAGGATTAATGATGTGTTACAAAATAATTGAAGAACATCATGGTAAATTACACATTTCAAGCGAATTAAATAAAGGTACGATCGTTGATATTCAGCTACCACTTTCTTCATCTCCTCTTGCGATTCAGTCCCAAATAAAAAAAGAAGCATCTGCTAACAATTAGCAGATGCTTCTTTTTTATTTGTTTTTATAATACTGTATTGCCATACCATTCTTTTGCTTTTTCTACTTCACCCATTGTTAATTGATGACCTCTATTTTCCCAATGTATTGTTACATTAGCGTTTGCATTTTCTAATAGTACCTTCAATTCCTCTGACTCTGCTGATGAACAAATCGGGTCATTTGTCCCAGCAGCGATAAACACGGATTTTCCTGCTAAATTAGGCAATTGTGTTCCTCTTCTAGGCACCATTGGGTGATGAAGCACAGCGCCTTTTAATGCATTATCGTAATGGAATAATAAGCTTGCAGCAATGTTTGCTCCATTTGAATAACCGATAGCTACAATGTTATTTCTATCAAATTCATATGTTTTTGCAGCTTCATCTAAAAACTCATTTAATTCCTTCGTACGGAAAATCAAATCCTCTTCATCAAAAATGCCTTCTGCCAATCGGCGGAAGAAACGTGGCATGCCATTTTCTAATACATTCCCCCTAACACTTAATACAGATGCTTCCGGATCAACTATTTCTGCAAGTGGTAATAAATCTAATTCATTACCACCTGTACCATGAAGTAATAACAACACTGGTTTTGACGTATCTTTTCCTTTTTGAAAAACATGTTTCATCATAATCCTTTTCCCCTTTCAATCACTTTAATCTAAATTTCTCACTTCAAATGGTAAAAGTGTTTGTTCAATTTGTTTTCTATGTGGTTCATATTGCTCCGGTAACTTTAATTCCTCACCCATCGTCTCTAACGATTCGTCATGAGCGAAACCAGGAGGGTCTGTTGCAATTTCAAATAAGATTTCCCCGTGTTCTCTAAAATAAATTGCGTTAAAATAATTTCGATCTTGTACAGGAGTTACGTGATATCCAAAACGAGACACATGCCCTTTCCAATCTAATTGATCAGCATCATCACTCGCTCTCCAAGCAATATGATGAACTGTACCAACACCCATTTGGCCACGTCCGATTGTTGATAATCTCAAGTCGATAATATTTCCAATATCAGCAGAAGAACGGAATCGAACAAATTCACCTTCTTCTCCAATTTTCTCAAGACCCATAACATGCTCTAATAATTCAGCAGTTTTTTGAGGTTGTGCAGATAAAAGAACAGCACCGCCAAATCCTTTAATTGCCACTTCTGGTGTAACTTCTCCAAAATTCCAATTATTTAATTCGCCTTCTTCTCTTTCAACTAATTCTATATGCAAACCATGTGGATCATCAAACTCTAAATACTGCTCTCCAAATCGAGTCATTTTTGTATAAGAAACATCGAATTTTTCTAATCTATTTTTCCAAAACTCCATTGCACCCTTTGGTACGACATAAGACGTAATGCCTACTTGACCTTCCCCAATAATGCCTTGACGAGCACCTGCCCATGGGAAAAACGTAATAATTGTTCCAGGCTTTCCTCCTTCATTACCAAAATAAAGATGGTACGTGTCTGGATCATCAAAATTCACTGTTTGTTTCACTAAACGTAAACCTAACACACCAGCATAAAAATCTACATTTTCTTGTGGATTTCCTACGATTGCTGTAATATGGTGTATCCCCATTGTTTTCTTTTCCATTTTCTCCGCCCCTTTTTATTTCATTTTTAAAACTTTTATACATTCAATTTCATTATTCATTTTGTCCATACTGCAAAGTAAAATCCTCTATTATAATTTTATCTCGGATTCGAGATATTAATCATAAAATTACACATCAATATCTAGCTTATCGAAATTATCTCAAATTCGAGATAATCCCCAAAAAATATTTACTCCCTCTGAAATCTTTATTCGTAACACAAATTATCTTGAACTTGAATTTATTATAAGTTACTTACTTTTAGTTGTCAACAAGTTCCTTATTTTCATTTTAAATAAAAAGAGAGTAAACGCCAGTTTCGTTTACTCTCTTCTCTAATTATTTCGTTTCCTCTTCCAGCACTGCTTCCATCTCATTAAATTCACGATGAATTGCTTTCACTGGTTCTTTCGTTAATAAACTTACAACAATAACAGCTAATAAGCTAAAGAAGAATCCAGGTACCATTTCATACACAGTCGCTTTTAAACTTGGAATTTGTACCCAAGCAATAACAACCACTGCACCTACAACCATACCAGCAAGAACGCCCCATTTATTCGTTCTCTTC
This sequence comes from Bacillus sp. BML-BC051, assembly GCF_019656175.1. Classification (NCBI taxonomy): domain Bacteria; kingdom Bacillati; phylum Bacillota; class Bacilli; order Caryophanales; family Bacillaceae; genus Bacillus; species Bacillus sp. BML-BC051. Next base: position 24,044 of record NZ_BPLI01000003.1, on the reverse strand, counting down.
CAATATAAGCTTAATAAAATAGCGGGTCCGAATGCTGAACCAAATCCCGCCCAAGCATAACCGACAAGTGTTAAAATTGTATCACTAGGATGATACGCTAAAGCAACTGCGATCATAGCTACTACTAATACTGACAGCCTACCGATAAATACAAGTTCTTTGTCACTTGCGTCACGACGGAAAAATGTTTTATAGAAATCTTCCGTTACCGCACTTGAAATAACAAGTAATTGCGAGGAAATACTACTCATAATCGAAGCCAAAATAGCTGATAATAAAAACCCAGTAATGTACGGGTGGAATAGAATATTTGAGAATGTTACAAAGACCATTTCTGGGTCTTGTAACGTCGCTTTATTTTTAGCGTAATAAGCAATACCAATTAAACCAGTAAGCATTGCACCTATAATTGAAATTGTCATCCAACCGATACCGATTCTACGAGAAGTTTTTAAATCTTTAATAGAGGTAATCGCCATAAAGCGCACAATAATATGCGGTTGACCAAAATACCCGAGACCCCATGCTAAAAATGAAATAATACCAAGAATTGTAGTCCCTTTAAACATATCTAAACGCGATGCATCAACTTCCTTAATTGTATTGAATGTTTCTGTTACACCGCCCACATCTGTAAAAGCAACAATTGGTACTAATACAAGAGCAATAAACATAATACACCCTTGCACAAAGTCGGTCCAACTTACTGCTAAAAAGCCACCGAATAGTGTATAAGCAACTACGACACCGACAGTTACAAATAAACCAACTTTATAATCTAGGTTGAAAGAGTTCTCAAACAAACGTCCACCTGATACTAAACCAGCCGACGCATAAAATGTGAAAAATACTAAAATGACGATAGCGGAGACAAAACGAAGTATTTTTGTACGATCTTTAAAACGATTCTCTAAAAAGTCTGGAATCGTAATTGAATCATTTGCCACTTCTGTATACGTTCGCAAACGCGGGGCAAGAATTAAATAGTTTGCATAAGCACCTATTAATAAACCTATCGCAATCCATACACTTGATAACCCTGTTGCATACATCGCACCAGGTAATCCCATTAGCATCCAACCACTCATGTCAGAAGCACCAGCTGATAAAGCTGTAACTGCTGGACCGAGTCCCCTTCCGCCTAACATATAATCTGATAAATCGGATGTCTTCTTATAAGACCAATAACCGATATACAACATACCTGCCATATAAATAGCAAGCGAAACCATAATCTCAATCTTCACCAAATCTCTCCCTTAGTTACATAAGCCATTCAAAATTTCGAAAAATGACTTTTTCTATTTTCTTGTTTTCGCTTATGGTTCCCTACCTTACCAAACATTTTTTGTTCTTTCAAGTGAACAAGCCAATTTCACTACATGTAAAAACCTTTATAAACGCCTTTATCCCAGTGGATTACCCGGCTTTCAACATAAATTAAAGTAAAAATGTTCAGAAAATTTTTCGTGCACTTTTTCACTCCTCATTTCCAAATTAAAAAGCCATACAAATGTATGACTTTTAATCTATTAAACATAGCTTATTTTCTATTTACTAGTAGGAAACAGTTCCGAAAGAGGCACCACCCGCCCCACCTCATCTTTAAACACAATATGCTCTCTCGTTAAATGACGTGGACTCTTTACTCCCGCTGCTCCCGCAAGTGAGAACAAACTATATCTCATACTAACAACATAATTCATGACGCGCCATTTCTTCTCATACGGATCTAACGCTTTTTGATAATGAGGATTCGTCGTCGCCACACCAGATGGACATTGCCCCGAATTACATTGAAGCGCCATGATACAGCCACTTGCCATCATAAACCCGCGTGCTGAATTTATAGCATCAGCACCAATAGCTAAAGCAATTGCCACTTTATCTGGTGTAATTAATTTCCCTGAGGCAAACACTTTGAATTTATTCCGAACACCATAATGACTCGCTGTATCAATACAAGTTAATAATGCTGGAATAAGCGGCATTCCCATACTATCTGCCATCGATTTATATGTTGCTCCTGATCCACCTTCTGAACCATCAATTGTAATGAAATCTGGATAGATGTTTAACTCTTTCATCGTTTTGAATAAATCTTCCAACGGCCCCTGCTGTCCAATTACAATTTTCATTCCAACTGGTTTACCGCCGCTTTCTTGCAGCTGTTGAATAAAATAAAGTGTCTCTGCTGCATTATTTAAAAATGAAAATCGATTCGGTGAATTAATCGTTTCTCCTTCTCGTACATTTCGAACAGAAGCAATTTTCTCATTTACTTTTTGTCCCTCTAGATGACCGCCACGTATTTTAGCCCCTTGCCCAAATTTCAATTCGAATGCTTTAATATTTCTTTCTTTCGCTTTCTCCATGAATTGCTCCATTGAAAAATTACCATCCTCATCACGGTAACCAAATAAACCCGGACCAATTTGCGCAACGATATTTGCACCTGTATGTAAATGCTCCGGTATTACACCACCTTCTCCCGTATTAATCCACGAACCGCCAGCCATCTTCGCACCAAATCCACTCGCTAATATATAATTTTCGCCAATCGCACCGTAAGAAGTTGCTGATGCTCCAAACATGCCATACAGTTTCCATGGATATTTACGATTTTCACCGACGATAACCGCATCATCTTCTTCATATAACCAAAGATTCGTTGTATCCGCTGTCAATTTTTCTCTTCGTGAAAATAAACCTTCTTTATGAATCACATACTTTTTCCCTTCACGTCCTTGCGCTACATTCACACTTAATTCTTCTGTTAATATCGGAAATAATGTATTAGCAATATAATAACCAGATGTATCAAAATCTCGTTTTGATCCAAAGCCAAGTATTTCAGAACGGTACTTCGCTAAAAACATTACACTTTGAAAATCATACCGTGAAAAAGGCTTTCCATCCGTATCATGATCAAACCAATATTGCCTAAATTCCGGCCCTATCTTTTCAAGTAAATAACGCATCCTTCCTAAGTATGGATGTAGCTTTAATATAGAATGATGCGTCCGTTTTTTAATAAAAAATGTAATAATAAAAAAAATGATTAATAGTAGCATGAATAAGAGCAATATACTAATAATAACGAGTAGCGTTTCACTCATCCCGCTTCCTCCTATGAAAATCCATAATAAAAGGAGAACACCTGATGTGTTCTCCTTTTATCTTTATTCAAATTAATGTAACAAGATGCTCTTTCGCATCATATTCAACTAAACTTTCAGCATTTTTAATTCGATGAACAAAATCTGGATTAGCAATTAAAGGTCTTCCGAATGCCGCTACATCAATCGTTCCTTCTTGCAACGCTTCTTCAGCCTCTTTCGGATTTAAATTCCCTACTCCTACGATCGTACCATCCCAATATTTTCTTACTAATTGATGAAAATTCTTTCCGTCAGCAATAACTGCCGTATAATTCATCGTTGAAGGGTGAATCATCGTTAATCCAACTTCTTTGAACATATTTATAAACGTTTCAATTGCAAGCTCAGGGTTTTCCCACATATAAGTAGGATTATCACCTTTGAAAGCAGAGAAACGAAGAAGTGTTTTATTAGCTCCAACAGCTTCTATTACAGCCGCCGTTACTTCTTTCATAAACGTTAACCTTTCCTTTAAGTCTCCGCCGTATTTATCAGTACGCTTATTTGCAAACTCATAAGTAAATTGATCGATTAAATATCCGTGTGCACCGTGTATTTCTACTCCATCAAATCCAGCTTCAATTGCATTCTTCGCAGCTTGTGCGTATTGACCGATCACTTCTTGTATTTCTTCTAACGTCATTGCTTCTGGCGTATCAAACGGTTTACGAAAACGTGGAACATTTCCCTCTGCAGCGATAGCAGACGGTGCTTGTGGCATTTGCCCACCAATTATTTCGTGATGACTCATACGTCCAACATGCCATATTTGAGCAATAATCGTTCCGCCTTCTTTATGTACTGCCTCTGTAACAGGCTTCCACGAATCGATTTGTTCTTGTGTATAAATTCCTGGTACTCCTGGATTTCCTTTTGCTCTTGGGCTAATGACGATTCCCTCTGTAATAATTAATCCAACTCCATCAGCTGCACGCTTTCTATAGTACTCGACTACATCAGTACCAACTACTCCCGTTTCATGATTTGCGAAACATCTCGTCATCGGTGCCATTGCTATACGATTACGAAGAGACCAAGATCCAATTTGAATCGGATCAAACAACTTCGTTTCTTCAATGTTTTCAAAAGATCCCCAAGCGTTTATATTTGTTCCTTCATAAATACTTGCTGCTTTATTATTTGAACTTGTCATTTTTCTTCCCCCTAAAAATATTCTTACTATAATCGCATCATACTTACTTTTAAATAGTAACGTCAATTTATACGCTTTAAACACGAAATATTCGAATATAAAACAAATAGAATGCTATAAATAAACTAAAAAAGCTTCCTTAGTAGGAAACCTTTTTTAGTTGACCATATATGGTTGTCAATTTGTTTATCTCTTTTATATAAAGAATATAAACAATTATTATCTCTTCACATATAAAAAATTCCTTAGCAGTAGAAGTGAGAGTGGTTCAGTATTCTTCTAAAAATAATAACTTATAAACCTAAAACAATGAAAGCCCTACCTCTCTTTCATCCTTACGGCTCCTCGTCCGTGCCAGTGTGAATCAGGATTGCAAAAATCAAGTAACTATTCTATCGAAGTGTTTAATTAAACTTCGAACATTCGTAAAGAATTAAAAAATAAAAATGGATTTGATTGTAGTAATAACAAAAGAGGTTAATGCTCTAAAAGTGGTTTGAAAGAGTTGAATGTCTTTGAAATGATTAATTTTCTATAATTATGTTCCCAAAAAATTCAAAACCTTTTTTGGGATCTAATACATTATTTGTAATGAATCTTAACAAAAGCTTTTTATTTGACTTTCTGTGATACCTTCAATTAATCCCAGTTCACTAATCAAAAATTCGTGTGCGTTATCTAACATTTTCTTTTCGCTTGCATTAAGTGCTTTTTCTTTCTGCATACGTAATAAATCACGTACAACTTCAGCACCTTCTTGTATTTTACCCGTCTTTATTTTATCAGTGTTCAATTTATACCTTTGTTTCCACGTAAGTAATCTATCAGATTCTCCATGTTGAAAAATATTCAATATGTGTGCTATTGCTGTTATATCCGTGACTGGTCGTATATTTGAGCTCAATATTCTCCCTGCCGGAATCATTACTTCCATATTACTACCCGACATTTTTATAACATAATATTGTTGTTTTTTCCCTGCGATTTCCTTCTCTTCTATGGCTTTAATTATACCTGCTCCTTGCATTGGATAAACAATGTTATCGCCAATTTGAAACAAATAATCCACCTCCATATATGGTAACCTTCTCAATCTTAACACACATTCACTTTTTTAGCAAAATTTTTATTTTATCATAAAATTATTTTTAGTGTCAATCCTTTCAAACCCAAAAAATAAAGTCGTAAAATATCACTTAAAACCCACAATCTTCTTAACTTTCCCACACATATATACACTCTAATTTCGCCTTCTCTTTTTACATAAAAACACATTACTACATATGAGTAGTAATGTGTCTCTTTTTATACGGAATCGGTAAAAACCCTCTATTAACTTCACGTTATATACTAACCTGCTTACGGACTGTTTCCCTCGCTAAAAGAAAACTCATAATCACTTGCGCAGCTACTCGGCTCGTCATATCCCTAAAATCGAGGGTTGGATCGATTTCTACAATATCCATACCTTGCACAAGCGGTTCTTTACCAAGGAATTCAATCGCATCAAGTAAAGTCATACTATCCATTCCGCCAGGGCCAATTGCTGGACAACCTGGCGCGAATGCTTGATCTAGTACATCCATATCAAGAGAAATATAAATAGAAGTCACGCCTTGCTTTCTTAATACTTCAATACTTTCCGTCATAATATCTTTTATTTCTCGCTCTCGTACATCTTTCATTGTATACACTGTCACCCCATGTTCTTTTGCATATTCATGGTATGCTCGTGCATTTGAAAAATTACGAATACCGATTTGAATGAGTTGTTTTCCTGTAATGACACCATTTTCTAGTAAACTACGGAAAGGGGTACCATTTGACGGACCACCATCATCTAAATTACGTAAATCATGATGGGCATCAAATTGAATAATACCGATCTTTCCTTTACTGTTTGCAAATCCTGTTATACTCGGAAAACTAATCGAATGATCCCCGCCAAGAACGATTAGTATCATGTTCGGATTTACTTTCGTTACATGACCAACTGTTTTCGCAATCCGGTTATGATTTTCTTTTATATCCGTCACATGCATCGTAATATCGCCGCAATCATATAAGACACTTTCTTTCATGTCGTGTTCTTCTGTAATTGCGTACGTGCTATATGCATCTAACATCGTACGAATTGTTTTTGGTGCAAAACTCGCTCCTGAATGACTAATAGATGGTTTAGAAAGGGGTGCTCCAATTAAGGCAGCACCGAATATTTCTACACCTTCCTCCCAATCTTTAATCATCTCACTCCATTTCGTCACTTCACGATCGATAAACTTTGCATTCTTCTTTAAATAGTGGCCGTGCTCCACGATTGTTCACCTCTTGTATATGCAATATTACCATTCTTCCATACTGTATTTACATGACTTACGCCGTAATGATACGGTACGTAAGCATAATTATAAGCATCCCATAAAACTACATCTGCCTTGCGACCAACTCTAATTTTCCCAGCTACATCGCCTCGATTAATAGCATAAGAAGAGTTAACTGTTACTGCATTCCAAACTTCTTCTGGTGTCATTTTCAGCTTCAGCATTGCGATGCTCATAATAAGCTGAATGTTTTCAGTTGGACAGCTGCCTGGGTTAAAGTCTGTAGCTAATGCAACTGCAACACCTTCATCAATCATTTTTCGGCCGCGGGCAAAGCTTTCTTTATTTAAATAGAAAGTTGTTCCTGGTAATAAAGTGGCTACTGTATTAGAGTTTGCAAGCATTTCAATTCCTTTATCAGAAGCGCCAACTAAATGGTCGGCTGATGCTGCACCAATTTCAGCCGCTGCTTCCGCACCACCAAGAGGGTCAATTTCATCTGCATGAATTTTCACATCAAAGCCAAGCTCTTTCGCTTTTAATAAAAACTCTTTTGATTCTTCAACAGAAAACACGCCTGTTTCACAGAAAATATCAACGAATTCAGCTAATTGCTTCTCTTTCATTTCTGGTAGTAGGTCTAACATCCATTGTAAAAATTCTTTTGATTTCCCTTTATACTCTTTCGGAACTGCATGAGCACCTAAAAATGTGGAAACTAAATCAATCGGGTGCTCTTTTTGTAATTGCGCAGTTGCCTCTAATTGTTTCCATTCTGTCTCATCATCTAATCCGTAACCACTCTTCGCTTCTACAGTTGTAACTCCGAAAGATAGCATACGGTCTAAATGGAATTTCGCTTTTTGAACAAGTTCTTCTTTCGACGCCTGTTTCGTTGCATTTACAGTTGAAAGAATACCTCCGCCTTGTTCTAAAATTTCTAAGTACGGAACTCCTTGCAATTTTAGTGCGATTTCATTTTCACGAGATCCACCAAATACAAGGTGAGTATGCGGGTCAACAAGACCAGGAGAAACCATTTTCCCTCCGCAATCAATAACTTCTTTCGCTTGTAATCCTTTCGCTTCTTCCGCTATTCCAACGAAAGTAATTACGCCATTTTCAATTCCAATCACACCGTTTTCGATAACAGGAAGCGTGTTCATCGCTTCCCGTCTTAACAAGCCATCTTCTTGATCCATTGTTAGTAATTGACCGATATTTATTAGTAAAGTGTCCAGCATGTTTTCTCCTCCTTATTTCATCATTGGAATGTTAACGCCTTTTTCTTTCGCAGTTTCCACAGCTAAGTCATATCCCGCATCAACGTGACGAACAACACCCATACCAGGGTCAGAAGTTAATACGCGTTCAATACGTTTTGCTGCTGCTTCTGTTCCATCTGCAACGATAACCATTCCAGCGTGAAGTGAATAACCCATACCAACGCCACCACCGTGGTGAACAGATACCCAGCTCGCACCGTTTACACTGTTAATTAATGCATTTAAAATTGGCCAGTCGGCTACTGCATCACTACCGTCTTTCATCGCTTCTGTTTCACGGTTTGGAGATGCTACTGACCCGCAATCTAAATGGTCGCGGCCGATAACGATTGGTGCTGATAATTCACCATTTGCAACCATTTCATTAATGATGCGACCAAATTTCGCGCGCTCACCGTAACCAAGCCAACAAATACGTGATGGAAGACCTTGGAATTCAACTTGCTGACGAGCCATACGAATCCAGTTACATAAATGCTCATTGTCAGCGAATTCACGTAAAATTACTTCGTCTGTTTTATAAATATCTTCTGGATCACCAGAAAGTGCTACCCAGCGGAATGGTCCTTTTCCTTCGCAGAATAATGGACGGATAAATGCTGGAACGAATCCTGGGAAATCAAACGCATTTTTCAAACCTTCATCGAAAGCAACTTGGCGAATGTTATTTCCGTAATCAAATGTAATTGCGCCTTTTGCTTGCATAGCAAGCATTGCTTCTACATGTTTTGTCATGCTTTCTTTTGATAATTGTACGTAACGTTCTGGATCTTCTTCACGAAGTTTTGCTGCTTCTTCTAATGTGTAGCCTACTGGAATATAACCGTTTAATGGATCATGAGCAGATGTTTGATCCGTAACTAAATCTGGCGTAATATTACGCTTCACTAGCTCTGGTAAAATTTCTGCCGCATTTCCTAATAAGCCTATAGAAATCGGTTCTTTCTTCTCTTTATACTCGTTCGCAACTGCTAACGCTTCTTCTAACGATTCTGTATACATATCACAATATCTCTTTTCAATACGACGATCGATGCTGCGCTTATCAACATCAATAGCAATAACAACACCGCCGTTCATCGTTACAGCAAGAGGCTGTGCACCACCCATACCACCTAAACCAGCAGTAAGTGTTATTGTACCTTTTAATGAACCATCGAAATGTTGACGTGCCGCTTCTCCAAACGTTTCATATGTTCCTTGTAAAATACCTTGTGTTCCAATATAAATCCAGCTACCTGCTGTCATTTGTCCGTACATCATAAGACCTTTTTTCTCTAGTTCACGGAAGTGATCCCAGTTCGCCCACTTCGGTACTAAGTTTGAGTTCGCTAAAAGAACGCGTGGTGCATCTTCATGTGATTTAAAGATTGCAACTGGTTTTCCTGATTGAACAAGTAATGTTTCATCGCTTTCTAACGTTTTTAATGAATCTACAATCGCCTGATAACTTTCCCAGTTACGAGCTGCACGGCCAATTCCTCCATATACAACTAATTCTTCTGGTTTTTCAGCAACTTCAGGATCTAAATTGTTCATTAACATACGAAGTGCAGCTTCTTGAACCCATCCTTTCGTTTGTAACTCAGTACCTCTTGGCGCGCGAATTGTTTGTTTAACTTTTTCCATTTCAATCTCTCCCTTTTCTCATTTTATAGTGCTGCGTTTACATCTAATCTTTCTTTTATTGAATAATTCGTTTTTAACCAATACGCAATATTTTCAATATCCGTTGAGAATATACGGTCATTAGTAATAGAAGGTACTTGCTGACGACCTTGATGGTAGAAGCTCTTTGTCACTGTACTCATCTTTTCAATACCGCGATATTCTGCAGCTTGCATCGCACAAATCATTTCAATTGAAAGAACACGTCTTACGTTTTGAATAATTTGATGTGCATGGCGTGAAGCGATTGTTCCCATACTTACGTGATCTTCTTGGTTAGCTGATGACGGGATTGAATCAACACTCGCCGGATGTGCTAACGTTTTATTTTCAGAAACAAGTGACGCTGCTGCGTATTGCATAATCATTGCACCAGACTGAAGTCCTGGTTCTGGACTTAAAAATGGAGGTAAATCATTTAATTGCGGATTTACTAAACGTTCAATACGACGCTCTGAAATATTTGCAAGTTCCGCCATTCCTACTTTTAAGAAGTCCATCGCAAACGCAATCGGTTGACCATGGAAATTCCCACCCGAAATTACTTTTTCTCCGCCATCAAAGATTAGTGGATTATCTGTTGCTGCATTCATTTCAATTTCTAATTTTTCTTTCACATAATTTAAAACTTGCCAAGAAGCACCGTGTACTTGCGGGATACAGCGAAGTGAATAGGCATCCTGTACTCGTAGTTCTCCTTGTTTTGTTGTTAATTTGCTATCATGAAGGATGTCACGAATTCTGCTCGCTACTTCCACTTGCTCTTTATAACCACGTGCTTTATGAACATTTTCATCAAATGCATCAATAATGCCTTGTAACCCCTCAATTGTCATCGAAGCAATGAATTCAGCTTGATAAGCCGTTGCTTCTGCTTCTATATAAGAAAGAACTCCTTGCGCTGTCATCGCCTGCGTACCATTGATTAATGCAAGCCCCTCTTTCGCTTCAAGTTCAATCGGCTCAAGACCTTCTTCTGTAAGAGCCACCATCGCATGAACGCGTTTCCCCTTATAGAACACTTCACCTTCACCTAGTAATACAAGCGCAAGATGAGATAAAGGTGCTAAATCGCCACTCGCACCAAGTGAACCTTGTTGCGGAACGACTGGATGAATTTTACGATTTACAAACTCAAGAAGCATATTTACAACAAGCGGTCTAACGCCAGATACTCCTTTAAGCATCGTATTCGCTCGTAAAATTAACATACCGCGTGATACTTCTTCAGGGAATGGATCGCCTATTCCGCATGCATGTGACTGAATTAAATTGTGTTGAAGTGCTTTTACATCATCTTTTTGAATAAGCACGTCACTGAACTTTCCAAATCCAGTTGTAATACCGTAAACGACTTTTCCGTCCTCTACAATTTTCTCAACTACTTCGCGGCACTCTGCCACCTTTTGCATACTATTTGGACAAGCTGTTACACCTTCTCCTTCAAGTAACAACCTCTTCATTTCTTCAATTGTCAATGTGTGTCCTGTTAACGTAATCATTCTTTTTCCTCCTTAAAAAGGCAAAAGGGGACCTTATCTTTTTAAGACAGACTTCTGTCCTAAAAAAAGTAAGGCCCCCTTCTAACTAATAGACTATGGGCAAATCATATGTGATTAATTCCTAAACCAATCGCCTCATGCTCAGATCCTTTTACAGGTGCACCAATCGTTCCATATAATGCAACAGCAACCCATTCGCCTTCTTTTTTTCCGTCGTATGGTGTACCGCGCACAATCGCAAAGCGAAGTCCTACTGTACGAAGAACGTCTGCTAACTGAATTTGACCTCTCGTCACTCCGTACAAAGCTTCCATAATTGCATGATAAAGTGCATGTGTTTCTCTGTAAACGTCTGTTTCAATAACTTGGGTGCTCTTAGCCGCTGTTTCCATTGCTGCTACAACTTTTTGCGAATTCATCGAACCCACTTTCCCCGTACAATACTTCCAACCTTTAGGAATAGATAATACAGGGCTTTCATTCTCATCCGCAAGTGCCAACAACATGGCCATACGACCAATTCGATGTGTTCCTTGAAGAAGCATGTGACTCTCTCATTTCTTTTAATTATTTGAATATTTCTTAATTTAAGAATATATGAAAACGGTTAAATCGTCAATAGTTTAAACTCACATTCAAACAATTTTTTCATCTCCTCCATTTGTGTACACAAATGATTTACACAAATTTTCTATGCGTGCTATAGTCTCACTAACAGATGCAAAGGAGCGAGATTTCATTGACGAAGCGAAAAGATATTCATTTTCGAATTGAAGAAAAATTACTTGAAAGGTTTGAATCTGCACTTCATTACGAAGGTTTAAAGAAAACTGACGTATTAACGCACGCGATTCAGCAATTTTGTACGAAAGTGGAATACGAAAAGATGAATGATGTAAAACGCCAATACAACGTAAGCAACCATTTACAGACACGTATCGATACACATAAACATTATGAAGAAAAACATGTGAATTTAGATGAAGTCGTCATATATCATTTACAACTTCAAGGAGTCGAAAAAATATTAGAGGTTGGGTGCGCTAACGGGAATTTTCTTTCCCTTTTACAAACTAACGGGCATACAGGACTTTTAACAGGTTTGGATCAATCGAAAACGATGCTTTCTGAAGCTACAATAAAAAATAGCATAATTGAATGGAGACTAGGTGATGCTGGTAAACTTCCTTTCGAAGCTAATTGCTACGACTGGATCGTCGCAAGACATATGTTATACCACATGAAAGACGTCGAAAGAACAGTCCAAGGATTCCATAAAGTAATACGTCCTGGTGGCTCACTTTTAGCTACAACAAATTCTGACGTTACATTACCTCGTATAGTTGAAATGTGTAACCGCATGTTAGACGCATTTGATTTACCGAAAACAACATCATCAGTCACTCCATTTTGTTTAGAAAATGGTAAAGAGATATTACAGTCTGTTTTTCCAGCTGTCGAAGAAACTATTATTCACAATGCACTCGTTTTCCATCATGCTACTCCAATTATCAACTATATTTCTAGCATGTTTCCATCACTAAATATACCTGACAATACATGTCTTCACGCCGAAATGAAGGAATGGCTAAAAAAAGAAGTAGAAAATGAATTGGCAATTCATAACGGTATATGGCGCGATCCGAAAACGTTAGCCATTTATCGATGTCAAAAAGAAAAAAGCTAGCAAATGCTAGCTTTTACACATTCTCAGGCAAAAGCTCCTCCATCATCACATTCCCCTTACCACCATAAAAATTTATATTATGTTCGTTTGTTACTCCAAAATAAGAGGCAATCGCTATTCCGAATGGTACGAAAGCATGTCCTTGTGCTGTAATAATATTTGAGTGTTGCACAACTTCTTCATATACAAAATTCCCCAATGGAAAACAATCTAATTTTTGATAATCCATAGTCACCGTATACGAGATCGCTTTGAATAAGCCTGCTTTTGCTAGTGCATACGGTCCAGCACAAATCGCAGCTACTAATTTTTCTTGTTCATAAAATTGGCGAATGACTGTAAAGAGTACTTCTGCATCCTTCATATGTATTGCATCTCCGCCTGGAATAATAATCCCCTCATATTCTTCTACACGCACTTCACTTAATTCTATATGTGGTTGCACTTGCAAACCTGTTTCACTAATAATCAATTCTTTTGTTACACTTGCTGTAATGATTTCAAATTTATTTTTCAGCAATGCTGTAGCTACCGTTATTTCAAACTCCGCAAATGTTGGATATACGAATAAAAGTATTTTTTTCATAACCCTCTCTCCTTCAACCATCTCATAAAATATGCCTCTAATTCGTCCATTGTTAACCTATTCGTGTCTACATAAGTTACAGGAAATTGTTTATACCATTCCTTTTCAGTTTCTATTAATTTAAATTGCTCCTCAAATGTACTTCTATTTCTTGTCCTATCGCTATTTTTTCTATCATATACATTCTTTTTCGTGACATCTAAATAAAAAATCGCATCTGAACAACATTCTCTTAGTTTATATAATTCATCTTTCAATTCAGTTTCTATATCCCACTCTTTCCCTATAGTCATTGGATAAAAAAGTGTGGAAAATTCAATGTCTTCTGTTCCACGATCAAAAATAACGACTGAATTTTTCACATTTTGAAACTCCTTTATTTTTGCTTCCATAAACATTTTTTGGTTTATAATAAATCCTTCTTTTGAATTCATATCCAATTTTAATTGTTTTCGCTTTTCTACAATTGGATATGGATTTTCATATATAACTGAAAGTCCACATCGCTCTAACCTTTTAGCCAATGTTGTTTTTCCACTTACCATCGGTCCTTGGAGTGAAATTACATTTGCCATTCCTCTCATTCCCTTGCACTTTAGTACATCTACAATATACAGAATTTTCAATACCATCAACAATATATATATCATCTTGTTTCTTATTCTTATCTAACTTATAATAAAAAATAGAGATTGTGACGGACGCATCAATAATGTAAGCTTGGAAATCCAAGCTTACATTATTTTTTGCTTTCCCTTTTCTAATAAAAAGAGTATACTAGTTTAGAACGTATGTTCTTAACGATTACATACAGTAAGGAGATAGAACAATGGTATACGATACAAAAGCAATTTCTTGGAATGAGTCTTTAAAACAACTTCAACGCCGCTATACAAACAAACAAGTTGACCGAAAAGAATTTGAGGATATTGAACTGATGGAATTCTTCCGCGATAACGACTACATTTCTTTACCTACACATATAAGCGGCCTATCAACAGCACGTTTTACTTCTTACTCTATTTTCACAACTGAAGATAAAGATCGTAAAGTTGGCACATTAATCATTGAATATGTAGAAGATGATAATAATAATTTATGTGTGGAACAACTATACTTTGTTTAAATGATAACGCTTGGTCAAAATGACCAAGCGTTCTTGCTTTCTATGAATCTCACTGTTTATAATATGAATAATAGAAAACCGCAATCATTAAGGGGGGATACACTTGCTCGAAGGATGGTTCAGCTGGTTCATTGTGCTATGGACTGTTATTTTATTAGGACTTATGTCTATCGGTGGATATTTTATGTTCAGAAAATTTTTAAAACGATTACCAAAAGAAGATGGGATGTCCATTTTAGATTGGGAAGAGCACTATATTAATAAAACTAGGCATTTATGGGATGACGAACAAAAACAATTGTTAGAAGAGCTCGTAAGTCCTGTTCCAGAACTATTTCGCGATGTTGCTAAATCAAAAATTGCTGGCAAAATCGGAGAACTTGCATTACAAGAAAAAGCCTCTCAAATCACACAAGATTTAATTATTAAAGGATATATTATTGCTACACCGAAGCGTGATCATAAATTTTTAGTAAAAAAACTACAAGAAAAAAAGATTGATTATTCTCATTATCAATCTTTACTCACAAAATCCTCATCGTAAAAAAGATTGCTAGCCTATAGCAATCTTTTTTAACTTACAGTTACCGATTTTACAGCTGTTAATCTAGCTTCTGCCAAGTCGATTTGTAATCCAATCGCACTTGTATAAATCGTATCGCCTGTACCTGTAATGTTTACTTGTGTAGATGTCGTATTTGGTGCAATAGAACCTGTTGCATTTACATTTGTAATATCAAATTCAGCTCTCGCATTTGCATTAGTAGTTGTTCCAGAAAAATTTCGATCTGCAAAACTACCTATTGTATTTAAATTTCCATTAATGTCATTCACTTGCCCTCTAAAAAAATTCCCCGACGGATTATTCGGTCCCGTTAATGTTACAGAGTTCAATTGAAAGTTATCTCCTGTAAAATTCGGATCACCATTCACTGCCATTACAAAACTCCTTGCCGTCACCGTTCCTGTAGCTGGTGTAAAGAATCCTGAAAGAGTTTGTGGTGTCCCTGATAATAAAAACCCTGGAAATAAACTCACATTTCTCATCGGATATGAGGAATCACGATATACAACAATTAACGACCATCCCGCACCATAACCGACTGGCTGACGTGTAGGTAATCTTGTTACGCTATATCTTCCTGCTGCTCGATTTGGTAACCCTTGTAGTAAAGATGTAACGTCTGCTGCTCGATTATAAACATTAGCTATAAAGGGTAAATTCGTCCCTTCCGATGACCACGCTGAATTAATTGTCACTTGTGTACTCGTTCCATCAGGCGTAACTAAATTTGGAGGATTCGCATCAACAACAGCAGTTGTAACAGCAGTATCCAATCCCCCTGACCAAACAAGTAATGCAAAATCTACAACAGCTGTAACAGGAACAATAGTAGTTGCCGGATTTAATTCAGCCCATGAACCATCTAATGTCCAATCATTTGTTGTACCTCCAAATGTATTCGGATCCGTCGATGAAGGAACTCCTCCAAAAGTAGAATCTGTATTTAATGTTATAAGCGCATTGTAAGCAAAGTTTGTATTAGCAGTACCTCGCATTCCCATCGTATTGCCTGTGTGTATCATAAATAAGTTATCATTTTTACCGTAAGCTTGAACGAAAGCCAATAGAACTCACTCCTATTAGGATAAAAATTTTCATTAACTTTTCCTATTATTTCAACTTACAGTTACTGATTTTGTAGCAGTTAAACGTGCCTCCGCTAAATCTATTTGCAAACCAACAGCACCAGCGTAAATATAATCAAATGTATTTGGGATATTAACCGTAGTAGAAGTGGATGCAGCTGTTAATACGCCATTTGCAGGTACATTTGTCACATCAAATTCCGCACGACGGTTAGTCGCAGAAGTACCAATTGGCATATTTCTATCCCCAAAACTTCCAACTGTATCTAAATTTCCTAAATAATTATTTACCTGTGAAGCAAAAAAGTTGTTTATTAAATTATTAGGTCCTGAAAGTCCAGTACCATTTAAGTTAAATCTATCACCTGTCGCATCTGTATCACCATTAATTGCCATTGTAAATACACGAGCATTAACCGGCGATACAGCTGGAGTGATGAAATTTGAAATCGTCGCTGTCTCACCCAATGTAGAAATGAGTAAACCAGTATATAAACTAACATTCCTGACAGGATATGAATTATCACGATACACAACAACTAATGCCCATCCTACTCCTGTTCCTTGCAAAGGTGGATTTGCCGTTGGAACACGTTCTACAAAATAATCACCTACAGCACGATCAGGGAGCCCTTGAAGAACACTTGTCACATTAGCTGCACGTGTATAAATCGTACCTTGAAATGTCCCACTCGATCTTGTTTCTCCCCACGCAGGCGTACTTGTAATAGTATGAGTCACATCATCCGGGGTTCTGAATGTCGGAGTATTCGCATTTACTACCGCTTCTGTAACAGTTCCTCCCAATGTTCCTTGCCAAACTAACATTGCAAAATCTACAGTGGCTGTTGCTGGTACGTCTGTTAGTGAAGGATTTAACCTTACCCAAGAACCATTTAATGTCCAATCATTCGTCGTTCCTGCGAAAGTTAATGGATCTGTAGAAGACGGAACTCCTGCAAAAGTTGATCCAGTATTTCTTGTAATTAATGCGTTGTATTGATAAGCCGTCGCTGTTGTAATACCACGCATACCGACTGTATTTCCTGTATGCACCATAAATATAGAATCCGTTTTCGTATATGTTTGTACGAAAGCCAAAAATTTCACTTCCTTTCTATATAAAATAAATATTTTCTCGCTATTTCATTTAATGCGAGCAAAAAGAAAAAGTTCCATTTATATACGTACGAGCTCATTTAGGCAAAAAAAAGCCTTTGCCTATTCCTATTCATTTATATTTGAATAGGATGCAATGACGAGCTCATTTTTCATAAATATTTACAAATAGAACCATTGATCGGATTTAAATTCATTTAGAAAGGACGAATCTAATGGCAATAGCAACAATAGGAAGTCGTTTAACCTATACAATCGTTGTTCAAAATACCGGTACACTTCCTGCCCAAAATGTTACATTTACAGACCCCATACCAGCTGGCACCACTTTCGTTCCAAACAGTGTAACTGTTAACGGTGCTCCAACAACTGGCAATCCCTCAACTGGGATTCCTATCAATAACATTCCTGCTGGTGGCTCTGTTACAATTACTTTTCAAGTAGATGTAACAAGTATTCCTACCCCACCCGTTGCCAGTAACATAGCATCATTTGGATACACATTTCAACCAGCTCCTAATGCCCCCACTATTAATCGAACAGCAACAAGCAATATCGTTAATACAGATATTTTCACAGCTAATGTCGCATTAACAAAAGCAGTAGATAAAACAATCGCTACCATCGGTGATACGATTACGTATACCATTACTGCTACAAACGCAGCTCCATTAGCTGCCAATAATGTTATCGTTACAGATACACCTCCTGCTGGCACATCGTTTGTTCCAGGTAGCGTTACAGTTAATGGTACTTCTACTGCCGATAATCCTGCTACTGGTATAAATGTTGAAACGATTGCAGCAAACGGGAGTGCTACAATTACTTTTCAAGTTCGAGTTAATAGCCTTCCTACACCTAACCCTATTCCGAACAGTGCAACTTCAAGTTTTCAATACAATCCACCAAGTCAACCACCAATTAACAGAAACTCTACAAGTAATATAGTTGAAACACAAATTAATGCTACTATCATTAATCCGACTAAAAATACAAATCAACAAATTGTGAATATTGGTGACATCATTACTTACACCATTACTGTTCCAAATAATGGTAATATTTCAGCAACGAATGTTTCTATCACCGACCCTATCCCTACTGGTACTACTTTTATTCCAAACAGTGTTACAGTTAATGGAACCGCACAATCTGGTGTAACACCAACAAATATTCCGTTAGGTACGATTCCTGCTGGCCAAACTACAACCGTCACATTTCGAGTCCAAGTCACTTCTCTACCAACTAATGGCACGATTACTAACGAAGCCAATGTAACATATACGTCACAGCCGAACCCGACTGAACCCCCAACTACTACGACGACAACACCACCTCCAACTACTACTTCTGTACGAACTGCAATTGTAAACCCAACGAAAACTGCTAGTCCACAAATTGCTGATATTGGCGATATTATTACGTATACGATTACTTTACCGAACACAGGAAATATACCCGCAACTAATGTTATTGTGACTGATCCGATCCCGGCTGGAACTACTTTCGTTCCAAACAGTGTGACAATAAATGGGACCGTACAACCTGGTGTAAATCCATCTGGCGGCATACAAGTTGGGACCATTGCAGCTGGCTCCACATCAACGGTTACTTTCCAAGTTCAAGTAAACTCCCTCCCTGCAAACGGAGTCATTCGAAATGTGGGAAATGTAACATTTACCTATCAACCTGACCCAACAAAACCCACAATTACAACAACAAACCCTACTCCACCTACCACTGTACCCGTTAATACAGCAATTACGAATCCGATAAAAACGGCTGATAAAACCGCTGTTGATATTGGCGATATCATTACCTACACTGTCACATTTAACAACGATGGCACTATCCCTTCTACAAACGTAATTTTTACAGACACAATTCCTGCCGGTACAACATTTATTCCAAATAGTGTAGTTTTAAATAACGCTCCTGTTCCAAACTCGAACCCTGCAACCGGAATTCCAGTTGGTACAATTAACCCCGGTGAAACAAAAACACTATCATTCCAAGTTCTTGTTACACAAGTACCAGCTGGTGGTGTTATTACAAACGAGGCTTCAACAACTTATACGTATCAACCTGATCCGAACTTACCACCTGTTACAACAACGGAACCGACTACACCTACAACTGTCGCAGTTAATACAGCTACAGTTAATCCAACCAAATCTGCTAATCGTGCATTTGTCGATATCGGTGATACCATTACGTATACAATTAGCTTACAAAATAATGGAACTGTTCCCGCTACTAATGTAATCCTTACTGACCCTATACCAAATGGAACAACTTTCATTCCAAATAGTGTTACAGTCGGCGGAGTGTTACAACCAAATGCGAACCCTGAAAACGGTATATTAATTGGGACATTAAATCCAAATCAAGCGACTACAATTACTTTTCAAGTCCGCGTTATTAGTGCTCCTCCAAACGGAATTATTCAAAACCAAGGTACCGTATCCTCAACATATGTAGTAACTCCTTCAGAACCTCCTGTCACTAAAATCACACCAACTCCTATAACTGAAACACACGTAGATACCGTCATTGTTACACCGACAAAATCAGCTAATCGTCAATTTGTCGATATCGGAGATACAATTACCTACACTGTCACATTCCAAAACTTAGGAACCGTTCCTGCTACAAATGTGAACCTTACTGACCCTATACCGCCTGGAGCAACATTCATTACAAATAGCGTCACAATTAATGGTGTGCCTGCACCTGGTGAAAACCCAGAGCTCAGCATTTCACTTGGAACAGTCAATGTCGGAGAAACGATTACAGTTACCTATCAAGTTACAGTTACAAGCTTGCCTCTGGACGGAACAATTAGAAACCAAGCATCCTTCACTTATCAATATCAACCGAATCCAAGTGAGCCTCCCGTTACAACAACTACTACCACTCCAAGTGTGAACATCCCAATTAACAATCCAAATCCGACGACTACAAAGTCTGCTGATCGACAAATTGCTGATTTAGGAGATACGATTACTTTTACCGTAACATTCCAAAATAGAGGGACCGTTCCTGCTACAAATGTTATTGTGAAAGATACACTTCCATCTGGTGTTTCATTCGTTCCAGGCAGCGTTGTCGTAAATGGAGCATCACACCTTGGAGAAAATCCCGAAATTGGTATACCAGTCGGCACTGTGAATCCTGGTCAAAGTATTACAGTTACGTTCCAAGGTGTAGTAAATAGTATCCCGTCCGGGGGAGTTATTAGAAATCAAGCAAATATAACATTCACATATGAGCCAAACCCGAATGAACCTCCTGTTACGACAACAATTACAACTCCCGAAACAGAAACAGCAGTTAATACCGCAACACTGAATCCACAAAAAACGGCAGATCGCTCTTCTGTCGCATTGAATGACATCATTACCTATACGCTCTCATTTCAAAACACGGGCACTGTACCTGCTACGAATATAACAGTAATAGATTCTATCCCCGCTGGTACTGTATTTGTTCCAGATAGTGTTACCATTAATGGTATTCCTCAAGCAGGAACCAATCCATCATCAGGAATTTCACTTGGAACTTTAGCACCCTCCGAACGAGTGACCATTACTTTCCAAGTACGGGTAGTAAACATTCCTGCTAGCGGCGAAATACGCAATCAAGGGAGTGTAACATTTAATTATCAACCTGATCCAAACTTACCTCCAGTCACAAAAACAGAAACAACTCCTGAAACAACGACTCCTATCCAAACTGTAGTCATAAGTCCAACAAAAACGGCAAACCTTACGTTTGCAGAAATTGGCGATATTGTAACTTATACTGTCACATTTACAAACCAAGGAACTATACCTGCTACAGGTGTAACAATTACAGACTCTTTGCCACCTGGTACAACTTTTGTTACGAATAGTGTTACAGTAAATACTATCCCTCAACCTGGTGTAAGTCCGATTACAGGTATTTCCGTCGGTACAGTTAACCCTGGTGAAACCGTCACTGTTACATTCCAAATACAAATAAATGCTATTCCACCTAACGGAAAAATAGAAAATACAGCAAGCGTGACCTATATTTCGCAACCAACTCCTGGCGAACCGCCCATTACAACGACAGAAACAACTCCTACTGTCACTTTACCTGTTCGTACCGCTAACCCGAACCCGCAAAAAACAGTAGATCGTGAGTTTGCAAGTATTGGTGATACGCTCACTTATACTATTACCCTTCAAAATACTGGTAATATACCTGCAACTGATGTCATTATTACTGATTCTATCCCTACTGGAACTACATTTATTCCTGGAAGTGTTACGATTAATGGCATTCCACAACCTAATTTAACACCAACAACAGGAATCCCAGTTGGAACATTAAACCCTAGACAAATAGTGACTGTTACTTTAGAAGTACAAGTAACTGCTTTACCACCAAATGGCATCATCTCAAATACAGCAAATGTCACTTACACATCTCAACCAGACCCTACTCTTCCACCTATTACAACAACCACACCTACTCCAATCGCAGAAACAATTGTACAAAATGCAGAGTTAGAATCAACAAAAACCGTAGATTTACCAATCGCTAACATTGGAGATGCACTCACTTATACGATCACCCTTGAAAACAATGGAAATATTCCTATGACAAATGTATCTGTCATTGATCAACCACCAGTAGGCACACAATTCATTGTAGATTCTGTTACAGTAAATGGTGGTTCACAACCAGGTGTCGATCCAAGTATTGGGATACCTATCGGTACAATACAACCAAATCAAATCGTAACCATCACGTTCCAAGTAACGATTACAAATATACCTCCTAACGGGGTTGTTACAAATGTTGGTTCAGTCAACTTTACATCTCAGCCTAATCCAAATGAACCTCCTATTACAGAAACAGAAGAAACACCACCAGTTAATACTGAAATCATTAATAGTATTATTAATCCATCGAAAACAGCTGATCGAAACAACGTTGATATAGGTGATATTATTACGTACACCGTTACCTTCCAAAACTTACAAACTGTACAACTGACAGACATCGTTTTTACAGACCCCATCCCAACAGGAACTACTTTCATTCCAAATAGCGTTACAATTAACGGCACTCCAACTAGTAATATAGATTCAGCCCTTGGCATACCCCTTGGCACATTAAACCCTAGCGAATCGGTCGTTGTAACTTTCCAAGTTCGTGTTGTTTCCATACCACCTAACGGAATTATTGTAAATGAAGCTACTATCACCTACACATTCCAACCTAATCCTGGAGAACCACCAGTAACGGTAACTACTCCAACGCCGCCTACTACTACAAATGTCAACACTGCAACAACGAACCCTACAAAATCTGCTGATAAAGTATTTGCTTTATTAGGTGACACAATCACTTATACAATCTCCTTGCAAAATACAGGTACTGTCCCTGCAACAAATATACTTGTAACCGATCCTATTCCAGCCGGTACCACTTTCATACCGAATAGCGTTACGATAAATGGTGTTACACAACCAGGCATCATTCCTAGTTCCGGAATTCTTATCGGTACACTAGAACCTAACACTTCAGTCGTTGTAACTTTCCAAGTTCAAGTAACATCAATACCACCAACAGGCTTTATTGAAAATGAAGGGACCGTTTCATTCCAATATGAGCCAGATCCTACTAGACCACCTGTATCTATTACTACACCTACTCCTACTACAAAGACACAAGTAAGTGAAGTTACTACTAACCCGAACAAACAAGCAAACCCTCAAGTTATTAATCTCGGTGATACTGTCACTTATACAATTACGTTCCAAAATGTCGGGAATATAAATGCGACAGATGTTATTATTACAGACCCTACTCCAGCTGGTACTACTTTCATAGTGAATAGTGTGACGATAAATGGTATTTCTTCACCTGGAACAAATCCAAATAGTGGTGTAAATGTCGGAACCGTAACCCCGGGGCAAATTATTACATTAACTTATCAAGTTACTGTAACTGCGCTCCCGCCAGACGGTATTATTAAAAACACTGCAACTGTCACTTACACATTCCAGCCAAACCCTGGCGTACCACCTATTACCATTACAGATCCTACTCCAACTGTTGAAGTATCCGTTATTACGCCTACTCCTAACCCAAATAAACTAGCAGACAAACAAATTGTAGATATAAATGAAATCATAACGTATACCGTAACCTTCCAAAATCGCGGATCAGTCCCTGCAACTTCCGTTATCATTACTGATCCATTAGCAAATGGGCTAACATTTGTTCCAGGTAGCGTTGTAATAAATGGCGTTCCAGACCTTGGAGCAAATCCTGTAGCGGGTATACCTGTAGGTACAGTCAATCCGAACGATACAATTACTGTTCAATTCCAAGCGAGAGTAACAAGCGTACCACCTGGTGGTATCATTCGAAATCAAGCAACTGTTACTTTCACATATGAACCAGTTCCTGGTGAACCTCCTATTACCATTACAGACCCTACGCCAATTAACACAACGAATGTAAATACAGCTATATTAAATCCACAAAAAACAGCTACGCCGGAAACAGTTACACTAGGTGATATCATTAATTGTCGATAGGTAAGTCTTTGAGGTTATCTCCAACTTTTCCCCCGATCCGCACGGTACGTGCCACTTTCACGGCATACCGCGGTCCACCTATATTGTAGTTTTCTTTTCATCTAATAATGATAAGCTCTAAGCAAACAACGCTAGTTGTTCATGTTCCATATCCACTTCATTTTGTGATTACATACAGATTTCCTCATTTTTGACTAATTTCCG